>PBDA01000051.1 GCA_002718345.1 Rhodospirillaceae bacterium | reverse complement strand
ATTACATTACCGGCCGCATCAAAATGAATCATTGCTGGTGGTCTTACACAACAAACTGCTATTGAAGGTGAAGGCTCTGCTCGAAGTTCTAATGCAGTTAGGTCGTTGGGACGGTTATACACCCAAATATCGCCATTGCGATCAATTGCGACGCCCATTACACCTCCTATCTTCCAATTATTTGGAAGAGGCTTTGGCCAATTTGGGTCTACATAATAATCAGATAACTCCTGCCCCCAAGAACTATCAATAAAACATGCAAATGCTAAAAAGCTTGCTACAAAAATACGTTTGAAGAAAAGCGCTTGTAGAGTTATTTTTGTCATTATTTTACCCTCATAAAAACCAAGCATTACCCAGAGTCTACACAGACTACCCAGTCGGTCAATCAAACTAGTATTTCATGCCCTTAACTAGAGATTGCAGCCCAATTATTAACCAAGTAATCAGCGGTTCTCCACGCAAGTGCCTGAGCAGTTAATGTTGGGTTATGAGCTCCGCTAGTACCCATTACAGAAGCCCCTAGCAAACCAAGATTTGGAACCTCATGCGAAAATCCCCATCTATTAACAACATTGGTTTCTTGATCATCACCCATTCTTGTACCGCCATAAGCATGGGTTGATGGACCCATTGTCCCTATTGGCTGACGCACAGTAGCAATAGCGCCCGCCTCAAGAAACCACTGTTCCATTTTGTCCTGAATAAAAAGAGCAAGATTGCGTTCGTTCTTTTTAAAATCTGCAGTAATTCGACAAACTGGAAAACCAAGAGGATCCTTTTCAGTAGGATGCAAATCCAAATAATTTTCTGCATATGGCAAAGTTGATTTCTGCAAATATGAATTTGTCCAACGATCAGCATTATGCATTACAAAAGCTTTCCAGTCAGAACCCCATCGAGGCGCCATATTGAATGTGTTCATAAGGGCAGCAGTAATCGGCCGACGATCAGAGTAGACCCACAAATTACCACCGCCAATAAAGTCAACATCTGTATGATCAAAATTATCATCAGCCCAGTTATCTATAGCCACACCTTGCGCGGGCAGTCCATACCAACGATTAAGCGCATGAGGGAAAAGCGCTAACACACCTGCGGTCGTGTTATGGGTCATGTAGTGTCGCCCAACCTGTCCATGATTATTGGATAGACCTTGAGGAAATGCGCCAGACTTTGACAACAAAAGAAGGCGAACATTTTCATAAGTATAGCCAGCTAATAAAACCACATCTGCTGGCTGCAAGTACGCTTTACCATCTTTAAAATATTGAACGGAGCATGCTCGACCCTCATTATCGACATTTATACTCGTAACATGTGCTTCTGTTACAACCCTAAGATTACCCGTCTCTTGGGCTTTTGGTATCGTAGATACTGCAGTGGAGTTCTTAGCCTCTACATGGCATCCACCGCGGTGACAAAAACCATGGTATAGACATGGGCTGCGACCTTCATAAGTCTGCGTATTGATAGCTGCTGGACCGGGAAATGGATTCCATCCTAGTCTACGCCCTGCATCACCAAGCATTTCAGTAAATCCCGTACCTCTCAAAGGAGGCATTGGATAATCTCGAGATCGTGGTCCCTCAAATATATTTCCACGTTGATCGATAATGCCATTAACATTGCCGGCTTGACCCGATACACCGATTTCTCGTTCAACTCTGTCGTAATACTTTTCTAAGTCCTCTAATTGTATGGGCCAATCCTCAACTGTAGAACCTGCAGGAATTCGTGATTCGCCATAACGCTTAGTGGTCTCGCTAACAACTTTGAAATCCCAAGGATTAAGTCGCCAACTTTGTGCCCACCAATGCATAGTTGTGCCCCCCACAGCATTCATCATTGGGTGCAAATTCATACGAGGCGACTCAGGTGATGATTCAGTAGCACGGTGTACAGGTATTTCTCGGTTTGCTTTCTGCACAGACTGTGGCCACCCATGGACCTCATTTCTCAATTCATCAGGAGCAAAATCGCGAGGAGAAAGCCAAGTCCCAGCTTCAAGGCCTACGACCTCCATTCCAGCTTCAGCTAGAGGCAAAACTGCAACGCCACCTACTCCCCCTAGCCCAATTACAGCAACATCTGTTTTGTTTAGTCTTATAGTCATCCAAAAATAAACAAATCCCAACTTAAAAGTTAGTGATACCTTTTCCTCAATTTTGTCTGCGCATGGTTTAGAATCAATTACTAGAGCGCACCAATTTATAAAAAATTATATTAGCGCACGTTTTTAGGAGTCGATCATGCCTTTAGGAAAAATTTTTTGCACTTTATTTTTCTTTTGTTTTAATACCTTTGCTATTAACCTAACTGCTTTAGCACAGGATTCAAATAGTTTTCAGTTTCACCTAGAAGAGGCAACTATTAGTGACGTACATAGAGCTATTCAGGAGGGACAAATCACTTGTCTTGGAGTAGTTGAGAGCTATTTAAATCGCGCAAAGGCTTATAACGGAGTCACCAACCAGCTAGTCACTGCAAATGGACAACCGGTCGAAGAGGTACCAGGCGTAGTTCGTGCAGGCAGTGAACTAGAGTATCCCACCGATACGGTAGCAATAACAGAAATTTTACCTGATTTTGATCAATATGAAGGAAAGCCCATTGAATATGGGCGGATGGAACCAACTTCCTCAGACCCAACGGTACACCAACAATATGGTATGACTGTTGGCATGCCTAATGCCGGGCAAATGAATGCTCTGGGTACACTGAATTTAAGAGGTGAACGTTCAGTTACCTGTAAAGGCAACTCGGACCTGCATCCATCTGCGGGATCCTTGCCAGAAGATTCCCATGAAGTATGTGAGGTTTTCCGTCAGTACCCTGATGCTCTTGAGCAGGCAATGGGATTAGATGATGAGTATGGGACAGAACCAGATCTGGAAGCATTACCTATGTATTGCATTCCATTTAGTTTCAAAGACCCATTTGACACAAAGGACATGAGAACGACGGCAGCAGCAGATGCTCGTTATGACATTGATTTTCCAGCTAAAGATCACGTGCTTGTTAAGCAATTACGAGATAAAGGGGCAATAATCTATGCAAAGGCAGTAAACACTGAATACAACGGTAGAGCACGCGCGGCTTCAGTTGGTGGACGCAATGAGTCTCCCGTGTCATTACCTACTTCTATGGGTTACCAAAGAAGTTCTTGGTCTGGAAACCCTAGTAATGTTTATGACACCACTCGGTCAGCATCACTGGGCTCAAGCTCTGGATCGGCAGCAGGTGTTAGCGGTAACTTGGTTATGTGTAGTCTTTGTGAAGAAACAAGCATGTCCTGCCGAGGACCTGCGAACCATAATTCTGTTGCTTTAGTTCTACCTCATAAGGCAATGATCTCCTTCCTTGGTGGAGCTATTGGTGCGGATGTCTATTATGACCGCAGTGGGGTTCACTGTAGATCCATAGCAGATTCAGCAAAAGTCTTAGATGCGCTTAAAGACCCTGAAAATGGCTACTATGATCCTCGTGATATCTGGACAGCAGTTCCGCGAGCAAGCGTATTGGATGAGGGTTATGCAAGACACATTGTTGAATCTGCAGAAGCAGGGTCACTTGAAGGGGTAAGAATTGGTGTTATTAGAGAATCCATGCTCAAGTTTCCAGGCGTTCTAGCAGACGAGCCAATTGTAGACGCCGCTGTTCGTGAAATTGATGAAGTACTTGGAGACTATCTAGGCGCCACATTAGTCGAGTCAGTAGACCCATTATGGCCAAATGACCCTGACGTAGAAGATATGCAACCCTCTTATGGAGATGCGCTGGCGGAACTTGTTCCAATATTCTATCCAGATATCATCTATTGGTTAGATGAATCAAACCAACCTGTTTTTCCAGAAGTTGCAGCCAAAATCAAGAGAACTGAGTATGCTCCTGGCATCTTTCATGGTGCCGGCACCATGGAACCTCTTGACTACATGATTGCATTAGGCACGGGACAAGAACCCATACCAAGAAGTCTTAACATTCGTTCTATTCAATACGTTGGCGTCTCAAATATTTTTAGATACCACTTTACAAAATATGCAACTCGCAGAGCTGCCGACTGGGCAGAACTCGGTTTTACTGAAACTCTCGTTGATTTTGCAACACTAAATGAGAGATCTAAATTCTGGGGTGATGATGGACGAGCTTGGTTCAAAAATATTGAGGAACTTGAAGATATACGGCGACCACTAGGCCAGCGCCAAGGGGTAGATGAACGCATCAAACTTCGTGAGCTCTTACGACGCCTTGAATTAAAAGTGATGTTGGAGAATGACCTTGATGTGTTAGTACGACTCCATTATTCCCTAGCACCTGGAATCATTGGAACCTCACCCCAACCCCAGCCTGATGGGGATATTCGTAGCGAAATCAGAATGGGCCCCTACGCAGGTCATACCAGTGTTTTAATTCCAGCCGGTTATGTGCGTACAGCCTATGACCCAACATTTACACTGAGTGAAGACAAACAGCGTTATGTGCCTACGAACAATAATACGCCAACCTCTTTATCCGAACCGGGCGCGCCATTTTCATTAGTTTTCAGAGCAGAAATAGGCAGAGAAGACATGATTCTTCGAGTCGCATCAGCTTATGAACAAGCCTCCAAACGACGAGTGCCCCCACCCATGTTTCCTCCATTAGAGAATGAACCATAACAATCACCCCAAATCGCTCAGCCTGCAACAAGTCAGCTGGCTGAGCGATTAGTTATGAGACTCAATACCTTAATTACTTAAGGGAACAAAACGTCGAGTAGATTCAATATCACAGTCAAATGGAGTCATTTCCAAATGGGGCGAATAGATCAAATCCCGTCTATGCGTCATTGAACCTATTACGTACTCTGGGTCCTCAAGAGTAAACTCCACTGCCATGTGTGTACCACCATCGAGTAACTGGTATTTCTCCACTACATATTTCTGTGCGCCAGAAGGGATCCCATTCTGGTATGGAGAACGATGGTCTTCAAAATTTCTCGTTTCCACAACTAAAGTATCACCTTCCCAGTGCCCCACCGAATAACCTTCTGCAAAACGCTCTGATGGGTCCGGATGATCTCTCTGATCCATATAGACAATGCGCTGACTATCAAAGTATTGAACTCGAATTACAATCGTCTCTTCAGCTTCATTAAACTGAATCTGCATTGGATATAACTCTGTATAAACAATGGGTCCTGGAGTTGGTCGACCAATACAACTTAACTCAGGATTTTCACCAGAATTCTCATCGAATGCCGACATTGCAGCTTCCCCTCTAGCCGTCAGTGTAAGATCACGCCTCATCAACTGGTCTAGACCTCCGGGATAGTTGTACAAACGGGACTCATCAGCAAACCATATACCCTCAATAGTAGTTGTAGTTGCATCTGACTCAACTGTTAGTGGGCCCAAGGCAGCCTCCCCACTCGATAATGGAAGATCTGCGCCATCAGAATTTCGAACCCAGTTCAGCAATCCATATGGTCTGCCATCACGAGCCGCATGTACCCCAAAAGTAACAAAATCACCTAACAAAAGCGTATCGTTATCCCAGCCCCTACGCCGTGCATTAAGTGCAGACCCGGTTTGAATTGTCCACTCAATAGTTTCACCCGTCTCATCATTAGTCTCAACGGTAAAGTAGGTATGAGGATTCCTTAAGCTATACTCAGTAATTGTCCCCTCACGTATAGTTATCGACTCCATATCCAATGCTGCATCACTATGATGGGCAAAAACAATTGGTGCACCTGATAACGTCATTACTAGGACTAGAATTAATCTCATTATTTAATCCTTCCAAACCTTGCTTAATCTCACCATTCTACTGATAAATAAACATTTGTGGTGAACTTGCTTACATCATATAAACTAAATTACTAATACGAAGCTATAAATTTTTTTATAAATAAAACTGGCTGGAAGTAAAGGCTATTTAATAAATTAATAATCCATTAATTAAAAATAAATGGGTAAAATTTAACGCAGCAATTGAATGGGAGAAATTAAAATGCGTTATACGCTGGCAGTAATTACTTTTTTTCTTGTTTTTTGGTTTGAAACATCGAGCTCCCAAGGCTGGATAGAATACGCGAACCTTACAGATCGCTTTAGTATAAATTTTCCAAGTGAACCTAAGATTGAAGAAATAACCTACCTCTCAGAATTTGATGCGACATACCCAGCGCGAATTTATAGTGTAAGTGAAAATGACGCCTTCTACTCAGTCACAGTTGTAGATTTTACAGATGCCCAAGAGATTCATGCTTCTATGGAAAAAACTGAAGCTGCCACAAGCTCAGCAACATGGATAAACGATCAACGAGCAGCAGTAGCCCGCGCTGCCACAGAGTTCCGTAACAGAGGTGGTGAGGTAACCCATGATGCTTGGAGTCATATCGACCGAGTAGAAGGGCATCAATTGCAAATCACTAATACTGATAGCTCTCGAACCTATGCAGCGATGTATATGAATGGAGATGCAAGTAGAGTATATATACTTGAAGCAACAGTAGCTCCCAGGTCAATTCCTCCTGGTCAATTTCAACAATCACTAGGGTTTCTAGACCTAAGTGGAGATAGAATACGCTACCAACTGTCGGCAAACGGTTGCACAATACGACCTGAGTAGTCCTTTGAAGGGTTCGAACAAGTTACCAATTAGTGCCATGACTGCACTTAGTAGGGAGTTTTTAATGTCATTTATCGAAATATTTAGGCTTGTAATAAACTTAGTCGCTAACGCTGTATATGCGGCGGCTGTTTTACTAGTGACAATACTTGGACAGAATGTGTTGGCACAGGAAATAAGCAATGCCCCTGATGATGGGGTGACACTAGCGGATTGGGCCTATGGGGTCGCGCCTCCCTCACCAGATGTCAATACAGTCTATGATATACCTGGTTCAGCAGGACCATTTACTTATGGGCAGATTCGAGACGCATTTGCACCTGCTGATTGGTATCCAGATGACCACCCAATAATGCCAGAGATTGTTGCAAACGGGCGATACCCTGATGTCTGGGCTTGCGCTTTGTGTCATTACCCGAATGGAAAAGGGCGTCCAGAAAATGCTGGTATTTCTGGTCTTCCAGTCGAGTATTTCGTTCAACAACTTAAAGATTTCCAAAACAATTTAAGAAAAAGCGCACAACCACGCAAATTCAACACCAGTCTTATGGTGACTATTGCCCAAGGTATGACAGATGCACAAATTGAAGAAGCAGCGGAATACTACGGTTCAATGCCATGGACTCCTTGGATAGAAGTTGTTGAAACAGAAGAAGTCCCTATTAGTCGCTTTGTTGTTGGTATGTATGTGCCAATTGAGGGAGTAGGGGCAGGAATGGAACCTCTGGGTATGCGAATAATGGAAACACCTGAAGATGTAGAACGAGCAGAAATAATGCGAGATCCAAGAGCAGGGTTTATTGCGTATGCTCCTATCGGTTCAGTTGCAAAAGGGCAGGAATTGGTCACGAATGGAGGTGGGAAAACTATGCAATGTGGCATTTGTCATGGAGCAGACCTTATGGGACTGGGCTATGTGCCAGGAATTGCAGGACGATCTCCTAGTTATACAGTCAGACAACTCTACGATATGAGACAAGGCTCAAGACGAGGAACCTCAGCTTCATTAATGCAACCAGTAGTTGCCAATTTAGAAGTTGAAGATATGATAAATATCGCAGCATACCTAGCTTCAGTGGATATTGAAGAATAAGAGCAATATAAATCAGCGGGGGACTGAAATAGTGCACAGCGATAACTTTGAGCCTAAGGCAATAATCAATCAGGTAGTTATTTTTTTACTCTTAATCTTATGCTCATCCGTAATACGTGGTCATCATTCAAATGCTGAGTATAACTTCGAGGTAACTGAAGAGTACGTTGGAGAAGTTGTTGACGTTAGTTGGCGTAACCCTCATGTTAGGATTTGGCTAAGATCAACCCGGCAAGACGGCTCAGAAGTAGTATGGGATCTTGAAATGCTAACTGCCAATAACTTGAATCGACGTGGTCTTAGCCAAGAGATGATTGAAATAGGTGAAACAGTTCGAATAGCTGGTCACCGATCTAGGCGTCGAGACAGCATCTATATGACCAACATGCTACTTCCTGACGGCACAGAAATCAGAACTAGAGGCGACACCGAGCCTAGGTGGTCAGAAACAAACATTGGGTTTACAGCCTCCTCCTTAAACCAAGATCTTTATGCTGATGATGGCTCCGAAAGTATATTCCGTGTCTGGTTACCAACAGAACGTATTAGAACTAGCGAGCATACGGATTTACCTCTAACTGCTTCGGCTAGAGCCGTAAAATCCTCATGGGATTCGGTTACAGATGACCCGCAAATTGGTTGCAACCCAATAGGTATGCCAGAAGCAATGTATAGCCCAAATCCAATTCAATTTATTAGAAATGGAGAAGATATAACACTCCGTCTTGAAGAATGGGACCACGTTCGATCCATCTTCATGACATCAGATACTAGCCTGCATGACCAACAAGCTACAATCTTGGGGTATTCGGTTGGTGACTGGGAAGACAACACGCTTGTAGTTAGAACAACTAATATCGATTACCCTTGGATGGACTATGAGGGGACACCTCAAACTGAAGCTGCAGTTGTTACTGAACGTTTCGTACTTAGTGAAGACGAACGTTCATTAGATTGGGAAGCCACTGTAAACGACGCAGGTACCCTGACAGAACCTGTCCTTTTATTTACTGCGCACTACGAGTGGGCCCCTGAAGTAGTAATTCAATCATACAATTGCGCGGTTCTATAAAGAAAGGCATAAAAAATCAGTGGTAGAGTTAGCTTATATGGCTACTGCTTCAGACTTGCATAAGCTCGGTCAAGGAGACGCTGAGGATCACCCATAACTTCATCCCATTCAGCTGTAGGTTGTGCTGAAATAACCATCTCAAGAGTAGCACCCTCGGCAATTAGAACTGCGACACGCTCCCTAATTTCTCGTAGCATCTCCACATAATTTGATAAATCTTCGTACGTTCCAATTGGACCATGGCCAGGAACAACAATTGTATCTATATCAATTTCCTGTAAAACAGATTCACAAAATAGGATCACTCCATCTATCCCACCTCCGTTATCCGCATCAATAAAAGGATATCCACTCCTGTTAAATACATCGCCCATATGAACTACATTTGATCCACGGAAAATAACTGCTGTATCTCCTGTTGTATGAGCAGGACCAAAATTCATCAGGTCAATAGCTTCACCATTGAAAAAAAACTGCATTTGATCTTCATAAGTAATAACAGGCAATGCATCATCCATATATGGGCTTTGCTCTACTTGAGCTGTCACTAAGTTGACTATCTGAGTCTCCGTCAACATTTTCCTTGAATTAATATGAGACACCATCCAACTACCAACTGCACCCATAAGAGGATTACCCCCCGTATGGTCAAAATGCCAATGAGTATTGATGACAAAATCTGCCTCTCCGCCCCCCAAAGCACTAATTGATGACCTTATCTTTGGAACCATTGGTGCAAATTGATCATCGACAATCAAAACGCCCTGACTGCCAATAGAAGCAAGAACGTTACCTCCAATACCGAACAAGACATGTAAGTCTGATGAAATGGACTCTACCCTTATGTCTGCACTGTCAAAATCAATACCACGACTAGCATTCAATTCATCAGGAGTCATTAAGTTTTGAGCTTGTGCAGAAATACAACTAAGGACACCAAAAAAGATTAGAATTTTTCTCATAGGGTTTCTATTTAACTCACATTAACTGAAACGTACTAATTTATGGCAATGCAAAAACATAGAGCGCATTACCTGTTGCAGGATGCCGAATATCAGGAGCGATTAGCCTTGGAACATTACGTGGACTACCACCTCCAAGCCCTGTTGGCACTGCAATAAACTGCCGACCATCTGCACGAAAAGTAATTGGAAAACCTTGCACTGAGGTAGCTAACCTAGTCTCCCAAAGTATTTCCCCGGTATTAACATTCACAGCCTTAAAATTACGATCTAAATCACCGACAAAGGCTAATTCCCCACCCGTTGATAATACCGCAGTCAAAAAAGGAGCTCTCTGCTCTAAAGACCACAACTCCTCCATAGTCTCAACACTATATGCAGCTAATTTCCCAATATTGCCGTCAGTGCCAGGCATTTCATACCAACGCCTATCTGCTGCTGTGCCTCCAGCACCTGGCACAAACTCAACAATTCGCCCACGAATTTCCATGCAACTTTGACTTAAGGGTATAACAAGTTGCTCGGTTGGCGGGTGATAACTCATAGCTTGCCAGTTATGACCACCTTCTGTGCTAGGACATGCTGATGCCCACTCCCCGCGAGAGTTATCAATAATATCCTGACGGTAGGTAGGCCGGCCTGTTTCAGGGTCTATCTCGTCGTAGACATTCTGAAAAATTGTCTCTTGGTGATCAATAAATTCACCAGTTGCCCTATCTAGTTTCCATAGTATTCCTGGTTTCCCAATCGTAAAAACCGTCTGCTGGTTATCAATATCGATCAAAACCCGTTCGTAAACTTCATCTAAATCAAGCGCTTCTCCTGGTGCATGCTGAAAATGCCAGCGCAGGGCTCCATTATCAGGGTCAAGTGCAAGCGTTGCACTCGTGTAGAGCGCATCATCTAAAGCGCTATTACCACGACTTACTGGCATCCATGGTTTCGCCTGTGCAACGCCCCAGTATGTCAAGTCTAATTCAGGGTCATAACTTCCTGTTATCCAAGTCTCACCACCAGCGCGAAATAGGTTTGGCAAATCGCCCCATGTATCACCACCAGGCTCTAAGTCTTGAGCAATAGTGTTAAAACGCCATAGTTCATTACCATTCTCAACATCATAAGCACTAATAAAGCACTTCTCCTCCCGATAACGATCACAGCCGCCCAAACCGGACACAACCTTACCCTTAATAACTATTGCCCCACTTGAATTCCGATAATTTCCCTCGGTTCGATCTCCAATAGTGATATCCCACACAAGTTCACCGGTTTTTGCGTTAAGTGCAACGATACGGGCATCGTTAGTGGATACAATTATCTTATCGCCATAGATCGCTAGTCCCCGCATAGCAACTGTTGGCACGGTAGGCCCAACATAGTGCTCCCAAATTAACTCACCTGTTGCCCCATCCAACGCTTGGACCACATTACTCATATTACCGAGATATAAAATCCCATCATGAACTATTGGAGCTGGCTGACTTCTACCACCTTCAGTCATTGCCCAAGCCCATTGCAACCGCAAATCTGTTACATTTTCCAAATTAATATCAGAAAGAGAGCTGTAATTCCAAGCCTGATAATTACCTCGAATCATAAGCCAATCATCAGGATTAGGATCACGAAGCATTGCATCTGATACCGGTTCTAAATTTTCAATCTGACCTTCAATTGTAAGCCCTATGAGACCACCCTCATCCCCAAGTGACCCAGCCGGCAATACCGATGCCACACCCTGCAACAAGGCTTCTGGCATTACACCTGTAGCAAACTCACCAATAACAGCATTGTTGTTTGCAACAAGGATTTCATTACCTGGGTTAGCACCATTTGCTTGAAATAAAAAAGCAACAATTTCGATATAGGTTTGTTCGCTGAGACTTCCTGGTACACCAGGAGAGGAAGGCATAGTCAGTTGGGTAAAAGCAATAAGTTGTTGTGCAGTACGCTCGCGCCATACATTCATAAAATCTGCACCTGCAAGGGGTCGAGCTTCATTCAACCCTCCCAAATCTGGTTGATGACAACTAGCACAATGCGTCCTGTAGGCAAGAAGACCTGAAGCAGCTTGATCTGCTGTAAAAGGACCATTAGTAGTCATATCTACTGACTGGGCTCCTGCTTTTAAAGTTACAAGCACCAAAAGCATCCCCAAGTTAGAAAATATAACCCAAGAAGAATGCCTCCAATCAAAACTCATATCATCGTTTTTTGTCATTAAATCACTCTATTTTATAAGCCATCCCCAAAGGTTCCCCTCTGGAGCCGCTTCGCTATCTATCTGAATATAAAAATTTCCCCGCTGCAAACTTTCGATCTGATCAGTAGAAAGCTCAACCGAACCTTCAAATGTACCATTAACTCCCCCGACTACATTGAGCTCAGATAAGGCAGTACCACGTATTCCCATACCAAGCCCTTCATGAAGCCGAATAGCAGTTGCTGCACCACGCAACCCCGAAAACATTCCATCAATAGATAACATACTATCCTCAAGTACAGCAAAACCTCTTCCAGTACCTGCAATATCTGGAACTGTTACCGCTTCAACAGGCATAACGGATAAACGCACCACAAAATGTTCCGTTGGCTGTGCTTCGACCTCAGGAGACAAAGAAAAAACAATACTCAGTACTGTAGTGAAACTAGCTACACTAAAACAAAAAATACTAGTCCAACTTGACTGGTTACTCATACCTTCTCCTAAAGGATTCAATTTTCAGAAAATCTTTACATACTCACTTAAATCATTAAAAAACTACTTATTTATTATCTTGTTGATTCTACTCCCACCAACACACTCTAGAATAGCTAAAGTCAGAAAATTTCAGAGAGATAATTGTAGAATAAATCTAAAATAATTAACTGGAGCAGGTATGTCCCCTAATCATCCAAGACGCCGATTCATCGGTGGAGTAACTGCAACTTTAGCTACTGCCGCTACAATTAAGTGGGCTACAAGAAGTGCATATTCTCAAACTTATCAAATGCCGCGATTTGCTTATGTTGGCTCATACACATCTGAGGAACGAAATGCCCATGGCACTGGAATTAATGTCTATCGCATAGATCCAAATACAAAAAATTGGCTGCATATTCAAAATGTAAACCTCATCAACCCATCCTTCCTTGCCGCAGACAAGACAAATAGATTTCTCTATTCAGTACATGCTGATCAAGACTACGCTTCAGCTTTTAAAATTGATGCTGAAAGTGGCCAAATTCAACTAATAAACCAGCAAACCACTGGAGGAACTAACGGGGTACACCTAGCAGTTGACCAAAGCAACAGATACTTGGTGATTTCAAATTATGCCTCAGGTTCAATAGCATCTCTTCCAATAGCAAGTGACGGTTCCCTATTGCCACTCATTGATCTTTTTGAGCTAGAAGGTTCAACTGGACCTAAACTCGAGCAGGAGGGATCACACCCACATCATAACCCCTTCGATCCAGAAGGTCGTTTTTTTGTAGTGCCAGATAAAGGCTTTGATACAGTTTTTGTTTTTAGAGTTAATCCTAATAATGGGTCTCTCATTCCAGCTGAAATTCCATCTGTTCCTAGCCGACCAGGAGCCGCACCACGTCATGCTAGTTTTCACCCAGTACTTCCATACCTCTATGTAATCAATGAACTTGACTCGACAATGGCAGTTTTTGAATATAACTCAGGTACAGGAGGACTGAATGAGATACAACTCTTATCCACTCTTCCTAGAGGCTTTATGGACTACAACACAACAGCAGAGGTTTCAGTTCACCCATCAGGTCGTTTCCTTTATGGTTCTAACCGTGGTCACAACAGCATTGTTGGCTACTCAATCAATCAAATGAATGGCATGTTATCGCCTATTGGGTGGACAAGTAGTGGAGGTGAGCGCCCTCGTTATTTTGGGATTGATCCTTCAGGAACACTGCTGTTTTCCTGTAATCAAGACACTCATACTATTGTTGCATTTGCGATAGACCAAAACACAGGAGCACTTACCCCAACCGGGATGTTTGTAGAAACAGGCAGCCCAGTGACCATTGTATTTATCTAAAACCTTTTTTTAATAGTGAAATCAACTATTCAAATGAAAAAGAAATTAGGCATTTAATATTCTAGACCTTTGTATTGCATTATCCGATTTGGGTAATACCAAAATAATAAAGAACATTAGTAAAGCGGCAGCTGATAACAAGGAAAAAATAACTGAAAAACCATTCATCCCATATATCCAACCTATCAACGGTAAGGTTGTAGCCATTACAGTAAATGTAACAACAGATCTAAGCGCGTAAGCTCGACTACGCCATTCATTAGTCGCGATGCGGCCAACTAAAACATCATTGATTGGAATCTGACCAAACACAACCAACATAAAGCCTATAGCAACAACAAGCGCAGAAAAGCCAACCAGCGAAATCATCATAAAGAAAAATAATGCTTGAAGAAGTGCTATGCACAAAAAAACCGTTCGGATTGAGTAACGATCGATAAGATAACCAACTACCAACTGAGATAATGCCGCAAATGAAAAAACAAGAAACGCATACCATCAAACACTAGTTGCAGTTCCTGCTAGATCAGGGAGTCGTTCGTTTAATATTTTTGGCAAAGAGAAAGTTGTACTTTGAAAAACAAATCCACCTATAGCGGTAGTAACTAAAACTACTCCAAAAACCAGAGCAATATTTGTTTTTGTATTACTGGCAGTGGAATTTCCACAAGTTTCCTTGAAAGTCTCTACAACCTCTGGTTTGTTACCATTAGAGCGCCAACCTGAGAAACAAAACCACCAGTAAGAAATGCCAACCACAATAGAAAACAGCCCTGGAATTATAAAAGCACTGCGCCAGCCCCACGTATCTATCAAAAAACCTGTAACAAGGGCTGCACACGCCACACCCAAATTTCCAAATACGCCATTAATCGCCAAAGGAATACCAGTTTGACTCCGCCCTTCCACAACCATTGCAAGACCAACAGGATGGTAAATAGAAGCAAATACACCAACAAAAATCAGTGCTCCTGCAATCTGCATAGGTCCGTTAGCTACACCGGCCAACGCTGAACTTGCACCAATTCCAAGAAAAAAAATCACCATCATGCCATCACGACTCCATCTGTCAGCTAACCATCCAGCCGGAATCGAACACAAACCAAACGCAACAAACCCAGGTGTGGCAAATGGGATCAGCACAGCATAATCAATACCCCACTCTATAGTTAGTATTAATGCGGCAGAAGTTGCAAAGATTAAAACAAAAAAATGATCAAAAAAATGTCCCACATTAAGAAACAAAAATTTTAAACCACTATTTGAGTTGCTGATAATGAGACTACTGCCGTTCTATGAGTATATGAGCCAAACTTGTAGTATCAGGCTGTAATTCATGGTTACCTGCTGGTATGCCGCTTACAAATAACATATACGCAATGACATCAATAAACTCTTCATTAGTTAATGAAGCCGGGTTTCCCGCAGGCATTGTTACACGGGTATATTCAAACAAAGTTGCAAGTGACCTACCTTCCCATACTCGAAGAAATCTTGCGCGAGCCAAAGGTGGAGTTGAAACCATGTCTGGATCTTCGGGTGCACCGTTTAAACGACGACCATGACATGCTCCACATGTTCCTGAATATAAGCTCTGGCCTCTTTGTGCCTGTGATTCTGTGTATACACCATCCCAAACTGAGGACATTTGAACGACCTGATCCATTTGAGCAAGAATCGCTGCTACTTCTTCGGATATAACCTCACCATAATTATTATCCCAAGCGTTTCGAATATAAGTTGCTAATGCAGCAATCTCGTCCGCGTCCAAATCAGGGAAAGCCGGCATGGCGCCTGTCCCTTGCTTAATATTTGTAACAATTAACGTATTATTGATTAACTGTTCATTTTGATTAAGAGCTCGAAACATTGGAGGGCTACCTGC
Source organism: Rhodospirillaceae bacterium (assembly GCA_002718345.1). Lineage (GTDB taxonomy): Bacteria > Pseudomonadota > Gammaproteobacteria > Steroidobacterales > Rariloculaceae > UBA6522. The sequence goes on along the minus strand of PBDA01000051.1, from coordinate 7,769 downwards.
CCCTGTATCCATATGGCATAACGTACAGTTAGTTTGGTAAAGCTGCTGCCCATGTTCGAACTGACCCATCTCATCTAGCTGCTGAGAGATTCCCATAGCTGGAACAGCTAACATAATATATAAAGTATTTATTATTTTTTTCACTATCTAGATTTCCTAGTACTACCTATCAGCAACTCATTTTATGACCAAACATCAGCATCTGAAATTCCTTCATCTAAAGCAAGCTCAACTTGGATTGTAAAGTCTTTTTCAACCAAATTATCCTCTCGAAAAGGAAAGTAATTCTGCCCAGAAACAAAAACCCTATATGCTCCTTTTGGAACTTTAATTTTTGCAATGCCTCTTTTATCAGTAAATTCTCTGTAAGGATGAGCAAAAACCTGAACACCTTCAATTGGCTTCTTAGTTTCAGAATCTATTGCAATAACTGTTAAAAGAAATTGAGGTTCTGAAACTACTCTCACATTAAAATTTGTAGAACTCTCTTCATGCAATGCGTCTGAACTGGTAATTTGAGTTCTCGCATTCCACTCATATAAGCCACTTACCTTCGGAGCCTTTAACTCAATCGACCTATAAAAAAGAGACTCAGTACCTGAATAATGATCATCGCCAACAAGCACATTTGACTGCTCAACCCCATCTTCATTAGTAATCTGAAAAACCCAATCATGTGGAAGACATCCATACAGACACTTCACACCTAGGTTGATGCTAAATTTTTCTCCACACTGAATAGCTGGAGGCACATTCCATACGACAAGACTTTTGACATGGGGATTAACTGTAAATGAAAAATCCATAATCTCATCTCCATACCAAGTGCCACTTTCCTCATGCGCTGGACAAACTATTGACCAGCAATATACGCCGGGAACAACCGGAACATCTACTGTGAATTGTGTTGTAGAAGTAACACTATCTTTAAATTCAGCTAACTCAACACACTTTATAGCTGTACCTTTTTGATCTTTTATGAGAAAACTCTTACCAGTTAAATCTGTCTGTGGTGAGCAAGAAACCTCCCCTTGGAGAGTTAACCTAGCACCAGCTTCTACCTCATCAGGCAAATCAACTAACTTGCAAAAATCTATGACATATTTGTTGTGACTATCAGAAGCCATTGGTAGTGGGCCCCTATAAATGAATCCTTCAACCTATAGCTGAATAAAGATAGAGGCTAAGCGTAAGAATCTTCTGCTGCATGTGTACCAGCTATGTAACCATGTACATGGCCCTTGCCCAAACCATGCTTATTGAAACCACCAACTGCCTCACCTCCAGCATAAAGACCCGGAATAACTTGTCCTTGCATGTCAACAACCTGCTGACGGCCATTTACCCTCAACCCGCCATAAGAATCATGCCAAATCACCATAATTGATAAAGCATAAAAAGGTGGTTCAACGATTGGATTCATTGGTGCATCTACTTCGCGCTCAAACTCCGGATCAACTCCATCATTAACATAACGGTTCCATGTTGCCACCGTCTCTGTAAGATATTTAAGCGGCATTCTCTGAAACTCATGGCCTTTGAAAATCTGTTGTGCGAGTTCTTCTATAGTATCTGCTTTGAAAGAATAACCATTATTAGCTATATAAGGGTATCGCATCTCCCAGCCAGTACGTTCAACTGCACTTTGATCAAAAATAGCCCACAGAGGCCCTGAATAATAGTCTGGAGCTTCTGAACCCTCATTAATCGCTAATGCCGCATCCAAACCATGATCGTAGTTGTACATCTCTCTAACCCACTCTTTTCGACAATTTCTCCAATCGAGCGGCTTATGATCAAGCCCACGGCCAGGCGAACCTCCGTCAGCGCCTGGATAACGGCTTGGCGATGGCCGGGCTGGAAGGCGAACTTCATTAAAAAAACGCTTACCTACCTGATTGACCGCTATAAACTCTTCAAAACCAACACTTCCAACATTTATGCCGGCTGAACCACGAAATCCGAAAGTTGGGTGGCCCGGCATCATGGTGGTATAGGCATCACGCGTTCCAAGCCTCGGTGCGATATGGAAAGTAGTTGGATAAGAAATATTTTGCTGCATTCCTGATAGGTTGGCACCAACCCTCAGCCCTGCAATAAGAGCACTTGCATCCTGCCCGTGTGGACCTTGCAAAGCTACACCGCTTGTAGGAAAAGCAGGTTCTCGCATGGCCGGATAAAACATACTACGAATTTCAGGATTACCTGCATGACCTCCACTTGCCAGAATAACCGCTCGACGAGCCTTTATACACACAGTCTGTCTACGTTCATCAACATTTCCATTCTGCCAGTAACTTTGCATCAACTCGCCTGTATCTGGATGTTGTCGCGGTGAGTAGTGGGCACTAATTCCTAATACTCGTCCTGAAAAAGGGTTTTCTCTAATAACTTCGTCAAAATGACGATGTAGCATGAACTCAACCCCTTTTTCTCGTGCCGAATACTCTAGAGGTCTGGACAACGCTGCTCCGTTCATCACTGCCCCTGGCCCGACCAGTCTACTTGCATCCATCATCTGCACTGGAGCAAATGCACTGGTGCGTTCATAATCAGCCACACCAGCGTCTTCTGCAGTTATCGTTCCAGCTTTGATATCAGTCTTCTCACCAATCATAAAAAAACAACGCGCACCGCGAGCACGAGATAACCCCCCTCCACCATGCGTACCACTAATACGTGCAAAGCGAACATAATTGTCAATAAGAAACTGACGGGTTGCAGGACAATTTTCAGCCCAAGCACGCACTAACTCTCTATCGTTATACCTGTAGGGGCTTTGAGCTTTTGGGTCTAGAACTGACCAATCGGTTATATCAGTAAAAAGAAGATCAATAGAATCATCAAGCTCCTTTGGTTCTTCAGCAGGATTGGCCGTTATAAAACCCTCTTTATCAGGGTCTCCTTTAATGTCTCTCAACTGGACTGGATCACCACCTCCCAAAGAGGTGAAGGAACCGCTGTGAAGCATTCTGCCACCAAGGTCGTAATTTTGATCTACTACCATGACACTAGCGCCAAGATCTCTCGCCCGTATCGCCGCCGTTAGACCTGCACAACCACCCCCTGCGATAATTACATCAACTTCGTAATCCCAATTAACATTAAAGGCAGATGAAGAATCTTGTGCATTCGCAGCACCTGAATTTAGTAAGGCTGATGCCCCCAGGCTAGCAGCCGCTCCTGTTTTTACGAAGTCTCTTCTACTTAAAGACTGGTCATGACTTTTTTTCAGCCCATCATGGTTGTTGTCTTGCTTCTTCGTCATCGATAGCCCCCATAGACTGCTACAGTAATATTAAGAATCGCTCAGCACGAGCAAATAACAGTGAGCGTACTCAAAACTTCATCTTGGTTGAAAAATAAACCATCAAATTGAACAGCTAGCACCTGTATTCTCTCCATTAACCCAACCAGCAAGCATTTGAAACTCAGGGTCATTTTGGGATAACCATCGGCGCACACCATTATGAACATAGTCTCCGCCAGCATCTGGGTGTAAAGGATGCATCAATAAACGACTCTGAGTCGGTTGCCCTGGTTCAACCAGCCCAAGATTATTGATGTAATCCCAAGATTCTTCTGAATCTGCCATGGCAAACTCAGTGTTATGGCAATTGGCACAGGCCATCCCATCTACAGTTACACTGAAAAATACTGGCTGGACACATGCCCTGAAAAATTCAAAATCTAACTCAGGAACAGGTTCGCTGGGCACTGGAGTAGCGTCACTTACCCACTGAGCTAATATCTGCCACTCTGGATCACTTTGCGAGTCCCAGTATTTTCCACCTGAATGCATTGGCGATCCACCGGCTTCAGCAATAAGAGGCTTAAGAAGTAAACGACTGCTTTGAGGATCACCTGGGGTTACAAGGCCCGATACCACCTCAAAGTTTTGCCGAGATTGCTCTTCTGTCCAAAAAACTTCACCATTCTCATCTTCCTCAAGAGAGGCCAACATAAGTGGTGTATTTGTTTGCCAAGTGTGACACATGACACAGGCAGGATCTCCAGGGTCAGGTGGAAGAAAATCACCCCTAGACAGATAAAACATTGGCTCTATATTTTCACGATAAAAATCAAAATCAAGGCCTCGAGCTTGAGAACTCAGTGTCTCTGTCTCATCCTGCGAACACCCAATAGAAAAAAGTATTGCTAGAACAATAATTCCATATGCAATCCCACGATTAACACGACAAAAAACAGACCTTTTAAGAATCATCGTGCGAAGGCAACTGGGAGAATATGGGTAGAATTTCGCTTAGGCCCGAATCCGACAGGGATCCTCGCAATTATGTCATAGGTATCTGTATTGATCGCAACCGTCTCCATAGAACCAACCATGCTTACATACAGTGTCTTACTATCTGGGGTTGCTGTTAACCATTGTGGTGACGGTCCAACTTCAATGCCACCCATGAACTCGAGTTCAGGAAGAGACCACGCATAAACACGACTATCAAGCCGACTCGCATACCAGAGAGCTGATTGATCGGGAAGGACAAGAAGGCCATGGCCCGTACCATTTTGAATCCCATCAAAATTTTGCTGAGAAACAGGAAGTGGTGGAGCACTTACAAAATCAACCGCTTCACGTTTGTCCCAGTCAACCACATAGAACCCGTTTAGCCTTTCAGCTTGTCCAAAAATACGACTTGGTGAACCATCTGGATTTGATTCGATTGCCATTGGTCGGACCCTGAAACCCTCAAGAGAAATTCCAAAGGCAATTTCATCTGTACTAGCATCAATGACTTGAATTGTAGGTTCATCTAATGTTTTTGGGTGCACACCAAGCCCCGCTACAATCCACTTATCATCCTTAGTGACATAAACATTATGGATACCCCCGTGTACTGGAAGAGTTTTTATAACTTCACGAGAATCTAAGTCTATAACCTGAAGATAAGCTGCGTCACGAATACCAACATAAAGCTTATTCTCTGTCTTATTAATGACAAGCTTGTTAGGTCTCTCTATCAGAGGGATACGATCAACAACCTCCAAACTTTTTGCATCTACAATGTCAACATGATGATCATGTTCATTTGCAAAATAAAAGTATGAACCATCAGGATGATTCACAACTGCATGAGCCTTAGGAACATTATCAATAATACCAACCACCTTGTTGGTATCAGGATCGATAATATGGGCATTACTCCCAGCATAATTAGTCTGAATGATTCTAACCACTGAGTCCTGAGCAGCCAGAGCAGATGCCCACAACAGACACATTCCTATAGACGCTGAACATAAAAATCTTAATCTTTGAACGTTATTCATTTAGATGCCCTCCGGCACTTCTGTGTACTGAAAACATAAACCGATTAGCATGTAGCGTTGGCAAACTTGCTCCAAACCCCCCACGCAAACGCACTAATACCCTTTATACGAGACTTTTGTTGTCGACACAATCACTAGCAACATGAGAATGATGGAAGATCCCCGTCAAGATCTGACAAGAACCTCTTAATATAAAAATAATTAATAGAAAAAACAGAACCTTAGAATCTAAATGTCTGTGTATACTTAACCGACAACTGAGAATCGGCTGACCGAAGTCCTCTAAAAACACCCGTCGCATTGAACCCGTGATGCAAAACTACGTACAAATCCTGCCCTGACCTAGGACTCCAACGCAATCTACTGTTAATACCAGCTGTTTCTGACTCATTATCGTACTGAATCAAATTGACCCAAGACCACCTAACATTAAACGCAATATTAAGGTCCACTTGCACTAATCGGGTAATAAAGCTGCCATTAGGTAAGTCTATGTCGTTATATTCGTACTCCAAACCCATAAAAAGCCTTTGATTAGGCCGCCATTCTGCTCCCAATGATATTTCGGCCCGATCACCTGTAAAAAACTCCCCTTCCGAGTATTCAAAACTCGGCGCAATAACTCGTTCATTCGCCCCTGAGAGCTCAAACCCATAGGAAGAAAACTCATAGTCCCCAGGAGAAATCACAACGCCATCGACAATTTCAAATGGCTCTATCAATACTTCTCGGTTATAGATAGCTTGTGTGCCAAAAGAGTCACCATCATTTGTTTCAAGTTCAAATGGTTCCAAAAACATAAACCGGCTCTCTAATCCACCAGAAATTTTTTCGTAACTACGAACTGTCACTCCATGAGTTAATTCTCTTAACCACTGATGTTCAGGTAGGTGCCTATAGCCAATGCTTACATCTGAAAACTCTATTCCACGTCGATTAACAAACCCAAGAGCGGGGTTAAAATTTTCTTCTATTCGCTGAAATGAAACGTCCCCCTCAAACCCTTCATTATTATTTGAAGTCCCCAAATTTATACCCCAAGCATCCTGTTCTTCTTTAATCCCTGGTGAATTAGTACTTTGAAACCAAGCACCACCTTCAAGACTATGTCGTTCAGCAAAATCAGTATTTCGATAACGGAAATCGAACCCCATGAGAGAATTATCGTTATTCGATCTTGGATCGCCATCGGTAAATATCATTCCAACACTTGATTCACGAAGAACATTAGCTGCAACTCTGCCAACAAACAGGTTGCTAGCTTTAACATCTTCAAAACCTTCCTGTTGCACACCAAGTACGCCAACATTAAAACGGCCAACGCGTCCCGTGAGCTTGGTGCCTACTTCTAAATCCACGGGCTGACCGCCAGCACTTAATCCAATACGGCGAGAATGAAATGGCATCCCATTCCTTCTGAGATCCCCAAACGAGAAAATATCGGAGTCTTGCAGAAAAAAATCACGCTTCTCAGGAAAAAATAAATTGAAGCGAGATAAATTCACTTGTCGATCATCGACCTCTGTTGACGAAAAATCAGTATTTAAAGTAAGTACTCCTGTCAATGATGGCGTGAAATTATAAAAAATATCGAGGGCCGGTTCTGTATCTGAGGTTTTAGATCCTTTTGCATAATTTTTAGAATGAGTTGTAACCATAGTTGGTACAAAGTCCAATCCTCTACCTTGTTGCAAACCAACTAACCCTGTTATTAAACCTGCAGTCCCTGGGTCAACTTCGCGGTTATAAGAGGACCAAGAAATAGCTTCCTGCTTTCGAGCAATATATCGTTCTAAAGTAAAACCCCAGTTTTGATTATTTGCATCAAAATTTAGAGTTTTAAAAGGTATAGCAACTTCTGCCACCCAACCTTCTTCATTTACACGAGCTCCGGCATACCATATATCCTCCCAATCGCGGTTCAACTGAGTGGGAGTTTCGAATGTTCCCTGAGTTCTAATTCCATTAGGGTTTGTCTGAAACATGTAGCCAGTACGTTTATTATTGAATGGATCAAGATAGACCGTAAAACCATCATCCCACCGAGCACTTCCTCCTTGCACAAGCTGTCGTGCCCGAATCTGATTAGGTTCACTGTCGAACATGCGAGCAGCCACATAAAGAAAATCATCATCGTAAGCAATATAAACAATTGTTCGTTCTGTTGGTTCGGCATGATCAATAGGCTCATACTGGTGCAAATCTTCTATAACAGCCGCTTGCATCCATGTTTCATCATCAAGCACTCCGTCGAGGACTGGAACAATTGTGGTTCTATGAATTTGAATTTGTTTTTGTCTATCTAACAGAGTTTCTTGTGAATTCAACTCCTGAGCATACACAGGCATTACTAGCAGCAATAATGCTGCTATAGATATGACCAGCTTTTCAAGATTAAATAGCATGAAATAATACTGCCAAAGACATTGAATTAATTTAAGAAATTAACAAAATGTTAACTATAATTTTTTTTCATAATT
>PBDA01000011.1 GCA_002718345.1 Rhodospirillaceae bacterium | reverse complement strand
CGTTGATGAATGGAACGAGTAAGCACTTCATAACCAGTTTTTTCGAGCCTTCACATCTAGAGGCGGCTGTAAAAATGTTTGACATGGCATTACCGGGGTCTGTGTGTTTTCGCGAGCGTCCGGTCTGCACAATTGTGTGTGCGTTTGTTGTGTCACCATTACGTTTCGCAGCTGATTCTTGTCGGACATTTGAAGCAGCTGTTCGTTGTGGCATGCCTATTTGGGCGGCATCTGCGGGCCAGGCTGGGGCGACCGCGCCTACAGCGTTGGCCGGGGCGCTAGTACAAGGTAATGCGGAATGCCTTGCTGCCTTGGTTTACGCAAATTTGCTGAGCCCAGGACATCCGGTTATCTTCGGAAATTGGCCATTTGTTTCGGATTTGCGTAGCGGTGCGATGTGTGGTGGCGGGGAAATGGCGGTTATGAATGCCGCTGCTGTTCAGCTTTCCCACTTCTATGGTATTCCTGTCACTGTCGGTGCCGGCGTGGCTGACTCCAAGGTTCCCGACCTGCAAGCGGGATGGGAGCGTGGCTATAGCACTGCGATGTCTGGGCTGGCGGGTGGTAATGTCATAGTAGGGGCGGCTGGGGGCCAAGCTGCACTCATGGGCTTTTCGTTGGAGAGTTTGCTGATTGACAACGATATGTTGGGTTCTGTCCTTCGAGGTGTTCGCGGCATTGAGGTAAATGATCAGACACTGTCTTATGATGTTATAGGCGATGTCATTGATGGGCCGGGGCACTATTTGGCTCATGACCAAACTCTAGAACGTATGGCGAGCGATTACGTCTATCCTGAGTTTGGTAATCGCGACAGCATTGAGGTTTGGCAGGAAAGGGGTCAAGAAGATATTCGCGGTTTGGCGAAGCGCGCGGCAAAAGAAATTCTACGCAATCATTTTCCAGAACATATCGACTCCTTGGTTGATGCTGAGATTAGGTCTCAGTTCGATATACGCCTATCGAGAAGCCACATGCAACCTTGAATCTGAACTCGACGTCAATAGAATTGGCAAAGCGATAATTTTTTGGTTGCCTGTGGATTGATTATTGTGATTGGATAGGATGATATTTAGGCTGAATCAGGAGAGCCTCGGTGACTGTTCTCAACCCAACTAATGTAAGCGGCAGCGTTGTCTCTACCTTGATTAATCCAGATCGTGCCGCATCTCTGGCCTCGGTATACTGCGATGGAGTAGACGTTGATTTCTCTGGCCTGGCGAATGATTCACATGCTGGGTTGGTCCGCGCCGCGTGCGTCCGAGTGAAGCATCAATATATTGAAGGCACTAAGATTCGTAATACGCGGCAGGTGTCCATAGTAAGCACTGAAGAACTACTGGAAGTTGCACAGAAATTGGATATTCCCGAGGTTAAGCCGGAGTGGGTCGGGGCGAATCTACTGATTAAAGGCATCCCCCACCTTACTTTTTTACCTCCATCTTCTAGGCTGATATTTCCAAGTGGTGTCGGGTTAGTGGTCGACATGGAAAATGCCCCCTGTGCATATCCAGGTGAGGTTATCGATAAGCATCATCCTGGAAGAGGTGCCTCATTTGCCAGAACAGCCGTTAATCGACGAGGTATTACTGCTTGGGTAGAGTCCGAAGGTCGTATAGAAGTAGGTGATAAGGTAATTGTTCACATGCCACCTGCTCGCCGTTACCCTCGTGACGAGTGAGATCCTATTGGGTGCACACAAGACTTATTGGTATTTTGTTGTGTAAACTCAAACGTAGAGTAATTTTGGATAACACGGAGTGATGGACAGTGCCGACATATAGTTTCCAATGTACAGCTTGTAATAAATCTTTTGAACTCACGATGACGATGGCTGAGCACTCAGCGAAAAAGTTTGTATGTCCGAAATGCGGTAGCAAGAAAGTTCGACAGAAGCTGTCAATGTTTGCAACTAGTACTTCCAAGCATCAAATACCGAAGCAGCGTTCCAAGTGGGCACTAGAGCGGGAAGCGAAACAGGCGGCTGCCAACAAGGTTGATAAGAAGAAGCCTGCTAAAAAGGTAAAAAAGAAGGTAGTAAAATCAAAGGCGTCGAAGTCTCGGTGAAAAGAAAAGAACCACAAATCCCACCAGAAGCAGCCCCGCCCCATTAAGTTGTAGTGCCCCTGCGACTCCAATGAGACCCGCAGCAACGCCGATAAATATATGTCCCAATGGCTCAATACCTATGACGAATACCCAAATACCCATTGCTCGTCCACGAAGGTGATTGGGGACGATTCGCTGCATAACACTTTGTGTGAGAACATCATAGATAGCTGAGATTGCCGCGGTAAATGCGAGCGCCAGCAAGATAATCGTAAATACATTTGTACTACCTATGAGTAATACGCCTAACCCGAAAAGTAAGATAGTGCCAATTAATAAAAGGCCATGACGGTGCGTAAGGCCTACCGCTGTTAACAGGATAACTCCTATGAGCCCACCGCCTGCACGCGCTGCATACATGATTCCCAGTGCTTGGGCCCCAGCCCCAAGTGATTGAGTTGCTAGTTCGGGTAAAACTGTTACGTAGGAGAAGCCGAGAATGCCAACAACAACCATCACAAGCATGACAACCAGAAGATTTAGATTATTGCGCAATTCTTTTCCTAAAACTTGCAGGTTATTCAACAATGGGGCTTGGTCGATTTCAGCTGCGTCCCCTGTCACTCTAAGGCCCACTAGGAGAAGAAATCCAATGCCGTGGGCGCCCGCGAGCGCTAAGTAGGCGTGAAATGCTGTTAGATGTTGCACTAGAAGGCCTACTGCAATGGCACCAATCAATTGCCCAATTCGGAAGCCTAGATTCAACATGCTCAGTCCTCCTACAGAGCGCTCCGACCCCACAAGGTCGTACGCGTAACTGAGACGTGCTGGGGCATACAAGGATCGCAGTAAGCCAGATATGATTGCAATTATGAGCAGTGCGCCTAGGGCAGGTTCAGTGCTCCATAGCAAAAGGCCGAATGCAAGCATTGCAATGGAGATGCCGAGTTCGGTATACCGGATAATATTTCTTCGGTCCATCCAGTCGGCAATGGCGCCCGCGAGTGCTCCAACAAGCAGAGACGGTGCAAAGTAGAGTGCGAGAGCGATACCTACCCAAGCAGATGAGCTGGTTACTTGAAATACTAGCAAGCTCAGTACTACTTGCTCTCCACTCATGCCAAAACCGTTAGCTATCGAATCACCCCAAAGGCGTCGGAAGTCAGGTTGACCTAGGGTGTAGCCTAAGACTTCGCGGTCGAGCCAGTTGCGAACCAAATGACAGAATCCTTCCGTAGAGGTGACGATGTGCGAGCGAGCAGTGGCTCTTATTCTGGCAGTGCCAGACAGGCCCCCTGATATTGAGGTAACAAGTAGGGACGCGCAAGGTTGAGTTCGGGCATCCTTCTCTCATTTTCATCTCGGTCCAGAGTGTGTGCACGAGATATGGTACGAATGAGCCGTCAGTGGCACCAGTTAGTTACTACAATATAGGTGTGAAATCGCTATGTGCCTCCCATTCGGCCCTAGGATGTTCCTTTGGCAGATTATCAACCCTGTTATAGCAGATCGTACAAAGGGCGCGTCGCGTCGCTGAGAGGTTTGCATTGGAAGCGTGCACCAGATTGCTGTGAAACATCCAAACGGAACCGGGAGGGCCTTTCGGGCTGAATAACCCGTGGTCCCGGCTTAGGTTGGTTATCGCATTGTTATCGACCCCAAGGAGAACGTAACTAGTCGACTCAGCATCTATTTCAGGACGGATTACTCCCTGCTTATGACTTCCCAGAATAAAAAATAATGGACCATTAAATTCTGTAACTTCATCAAGGAATACACCCACGTTGATTAGCTCCGGGTGGGCTATTTTATTTTCAATCTGCCATGTGGCGTAATCTTGGTGCCAACCCCACGCCTCTCCGACAAAGGCGGCTTTTGGGTTTATCGAAAATTGGTGAAGATAAATATCACCACCTAACAATTGGCGCACCGGACCTACGATGCTCGGGTGCTGCATTAGCTGGTAATAGTTTTTACTATAAGTGTGAGGCGCAAATGCGCAGCGTACTCGATTTGAATGTTTTTCCCGGAGTATCTCGGGTCTATCTAAATCCAAGATTTCGTCTAGTTCTGCTCTTAGTTGCATTATATCGTTTGGGTCGAGTAATCCTGGAAAAAAAAGGATTCCATTTTCATAGAAGCTTGAAATATCAGCGTCGTTTAATTGCATTAATTTAGTCTTGTCTTTAATTTGACCCATCCGCAGTTTAAGGCCTTGTCAAAAGGGAAGCTAGTATAGGCTCCCCGTCGTCCGCATGGGTCCAACTCACGTATGGCGGAAGTATGACCGCTTCATTTGGTTGGTCTAATGTACATATTTGAATATCTTCAATAGGCCAAAGATGTCGTTCCAGCGTTGGTTAGGGTAATCTCAAGTAATATAAAAAATCTCCACCCATCTAATATGAACTTAATCAATACGAGATTCCGATTCTGGTCCCTTTGGTTGGCATCGATTGTGGTGTTTATCATTTGGTATAAGAAAACCGGCCAGAGTCAGGGTTTCCCGGAACTGTTGGTTCATCCTGTGAATGAACCTATCGACGCATTTGCGGACTGGCTACCCGAAGCTTTTGCTTGGTTACTCAAACCAATGAGTGGAGTTATAAAAGATTGCTTGAAACAGATCGATATTTTTTTCTTGTGGTTACCTTGGCCAGTGATCGTTGTGGGTGTCTTTTTCATGACTTACTGGACTGGGGGATTGCGACTCGCAGCCTTTTGTTCTGGCGCATTGGTGTTTATGGGCATAATTGGGTTGTGGGATGTCAGTGTGGTGACCATCACGATTATGACATTGGCGGTTACCATTACGGTGATTATTGGGGTGCCAATCGGAGTTATAGCTGCGCGAAATGACAGATTCGAACTGGTATTGCGGCCATTACTTGATACGATGCAGACCTTACCAACCTTCGTTTATCTGATTCCTGTTATGTTGCTCTTTGGCATTGGAGCAACATCGGCTGTCATTGCCACTATCGTATATGCTGTCCCACCAGTCATACGCCTGACTAATCTCGGTATAAGACAGGTCTCGCATGAGGTGATGGAAGTGGCGCGCTCTTTTGGAACTACGGAGCGACAGATGCTCTTCAAGATCCAATTGCCAATGGCGCGTCCGTCAATCATGTTGGGAATCAATCAAACTATAATGATGGCGCTCGCAATGGTGGTATTTGTCGCACTGATTGGTGGTACGGGGCTTGGCAAAGAAATATGGAGTGCGATGCGAAGATTGCAGATTGGTCGTGCGCTCGAAGGTGGTTTGGCCGTAGTCCTGTTGGCCATGGCACTTGATAGAATTGGATATGCTTTAAGCCAGCGCGATCATGGGCTTAACTCAATGACTCAGCGGTTCTCGCGTTGGTTCTGGTTGCACGAATTATTCGCTAGAGTTTCTAGCTTCACTGCACAATTAGCGCGAGCACTAGCGACTTTGGTCGCATATATCGTTGGTCCGATAATTGGTGCTATTACAGCTGACTTTAATGTAAAACAGTTTCTGCGTACGCATTCGTTCGCGTTTGGTACCGTTGTTTGTTTGGTAGTGCTGATATTATTGGACGTGTATCTCTTTGAACTTAGTGAGTTTCCTAAGGATTGGCGATTTAATATGCGAGCTCCGGTTGATCAGGCTGTCAAATGGATGAATATCAATCTTTCATTCATTACGACTCCCATCAGAGACGGGATTTATATCTATGGGCTAGGCCCGACGCGTAACTTCCTAAACTGGCTGCCGTGGCCAGTTTTGGTTCTGGGTTTGGCAGGGGCAGCTTGGAGACTGGCGGGAGGGCGTGTTGCTCTGCTTGCGATTGGTAGTTTTGGTTTCATCGGTATGGTTGGAATGTGGGATTATACGATGATTACCCTTAGTCAGCTTTTAGTATCGGTAACTCTTTCCGTAGGATTCGCGATTCCATTGGGGATCCTTTCAGCACGGAGTGACCGTATTGACGCTGTGTTACGTCCCATTTTAGATACCATGCAGACGCTTCCTGCTTTTGTATATTTTCCATTGGTAATTATGCTGTTTCGTATTGGAGAGCTGTCAGGAATTATTGCAACGGTTATCTACGCCATACCACCAGCTGTAAGGTTGACAAATCTTGGCATTCGACAGGTACCTGAAAGTGCGATGGAAGGGGCACGTTCGTTCGGCTCTACTCCTTTTCAATTATTAACGAAAGTGCAAATCCCTATGGCTTTGCCATCTGTAATGATGGGGATCAACCAAACGACAATAATGGCGATCGCTATGGTTGCGTATGCAGCACTTATTGGCGCACAAGGTCTGGGGCAGCAGGTCCTGTATGCAATCGGCTCGTTTGATGTAGGAAAGGGTTTCGAGGCGGGAATGAGTATTGTCTTATTAGCTGTTGTCGCTGATCGCATCACGCAAGCATGGGCAAAAAGACAAGCAGACGAGCTTGGTATTTCGCCGGCCACCTGAAATAAAAAGGCCGCCGTAACTAGGCGGCCTTTTTCAGGCTTTCAGGAGTGCTACGGTAACCACTTTCTCCACACATCCTCATTTTCAGCCATCCATGCCTTCGCGGCTTCTTCAGGTTCCATCCCATCAAGATCAATCATCACTATCAATTTTTCTTGCTGTTCTGCAGTCAGCCACATATTCTCAAGGAGTTGATAAGCAGCAGGACATTCATTTTCGAAGCCAGCTCGCGCGATATTGAAGGTCATCTCGTCAGGGAAGTCGCATCCAAAATCGCCCGGTAATGCGCCGTCAACGCCATAGCATTCGTCGCTATAGGGTGGCAGTTCAATCTCGGTGAAATCATATTTGCCTTGGATCCAGTGGGGCCGCCACAGGTCGCAGATAAATAGTGGCTCACCTTTAATGTATGCACTTTCGATCTCTGCCATTAGTGCACCTTCACTCCCTGCGTATATGTTTTGCATATTCAGGCCAAGTGCAGCGATACGATCCTCATTATGAATTTCCCAGCTTTGAATGGCGTCAATACAGAAAATTTTGTCACCAGTTTCCGGACGTTTGAACAGGTGCGCGTATTTCTCGATATCTTTCCACGTTTTAAGATCTGGGGCCATCGGTTCGATACCACGAGACTCATCACCTTTAATGACGTAGGTCGGGACGTACCAACCTGATGAGCCAACCATTCCAAGGTCGCCGGCATGAACCACTTTTTTCTTCTCGTCAATCCATTCCTGCATTGCATCTAGGCTAAAAGACGGCCAAATCTCCATAGCGATATCGAGGTCGCCGTTTGCAAGACCTGCCCACTGCGCAGTGTAATCTGCAAACACTAATTCAGCATCAATATTCAATTCGTCCTCTAGAATTACTTTTAAGAGGTTGATATCTACAAGATTACCAGTCCAGTCATTTTCGGCTATTTTGACGGTTTCGTCACATTCGGCGTAAGCGGCTGGCGATGTGGCTAGACCGGCAGTTAGCGAGAGGAGCATTGCCATGGTAAAGCTGTGAAATCGATTTGTTTTCATATAAACGTCCTTATGGTTAGAAGCTCGGAGACGGCAAGTTCCCACAATCATTACAATGGATCAAGTCTGAAAGAGGTTCAAAGTGTTGGTTTTAATGTCGATTGGATATGGTATTTTCAGTCGTGGTGGGTTGTTTTGGGAGGAAAGTCGTTGGTTCCAAAAACAGATGTGATAGTTGTCGGGGCAGGTAATGCAGCGCTTTGTGCAGCATTGGAGGCTGTTAAAAGTGGAGCCTCGGTTGAAGTTTTTGAGCGGAGCCCACCAGATGAATCAGGCGGGAACAGTCGGTTTACCGCTGGTGCGTTGCGCTGCGTTTATGATGGTGTGGACGACCTTAAACGTTTGATGCCGGACCTCACTGATGCTGAGGTATCACGAACTGATTTTGGAACATATACAGAGGCACAGTTCTTTGATGACATGGGTCGGGTTACGAATTATCGTTGTGACCCTGACTTGGTTGAGACATTAGTGACCAAAAGTCGCTCGACTCTTTTATGGATGAGTGAGCTAGGTGTTCGCTTCCAACCGATATGGGGCCGTCAGGCTTTTGAAATCGATGGTCAATTTAAGTTCTGGGGTGGTCTAACAATCGAAGCGTGGGGAGGTGGTCCCGGCTTGATCGATGCTTTAACCAGGGCCGCTTTAGGACACGGCATTACTGTTCATTACAATACACGTGCGATAGCGTTGGTGACTGATGAATCTGGTGCTGTCACCGGCGTAAGCTATCGGCAAGGTGATACTGTGGCGCAGATGCAAGCATCATCGGTGATACTGGCAAGCGGCGGGTTTGAAGCTAACCGCGAGTGGAGGGCGCGTTATCTTGGCCCAGACTGGGATTTGGCCAAGGTGCGGGGTAGTCGATTCAACACGGGGGATGGTATACGCATGGCGCTGGAGATTGATGCGGCGCCATATGGACACTGGTCTGGCTGTCATGCGGTAGGTTGGGACCGCAATGCACCTGAATTTGGTGATCTGACTGTTGGTGATGGGTTTCAAAAACACTCCTATCCATTTTCGATTATGCTTAATGCTCGAGGCGAGCGTTTTATAGATGAAGGGGCTGATTTTAGAAACTATACATATGCCAAGTACGGTGGCGAGATTCTCAAACAGCCCGGTCAATTTGCATGGCAATTATTTGATGCCAAAGTAGCCCATCTTTTGCGGGATGAGTATCGTATTCGCCAGGTAACTCGTGTTGAAGCATCGACGGTAGAATCATTAGTCTTGAAGCTAGAAGGTGTTGACCCCGCGCGAGCAATTAAAAGCATAGAGCAGTTCAACAGTTCCGTGCGCACGGATGTCGAGTTTAACCCAAATATTAGAGATGGGCGTTCGGCTATGGGACTTGACGTACCCAAGTCGAATTGGGCCAATCCGCTCGATAATCCACCATATGAAGCTTACGCTGTTACCTGCGGGGTTACCTTTACTTTCGGTGGTTTACGAATCAATAATCAAGGACAGGTCCTTAGTAATGATATGAAACCAATACGTGGTTTGTTTGCTGCTGGTGAATTAGTCGGCGGGTTGTTCTATTTCAATTATCCTGGTGGTACTGGCCTGACGGCTGGTGCTGTCTTTGGCAGAATAGCTGGCCATAATGCAGCTTTGAATTTGACGTAGTGGCTGGTTCGAAATTGTTGGATGATTTCACTACTGAGTAGTTCAAATTTGGTCGGCTATAGGTGTTAAAGAGTGATTATTCGAGTGACAAGGAGTGAATATTTTGACTAGCCGTGGCCCTCTTAAAGGGACTAGGATTCTTGAGTTTGCCGGCATCGGGCCCTGCCCGATGTGTGGGATGTTACTTGCAGAAATGGGGGCTGATGTAGTTCGAATTGATCGAATAACGCCTTCTGGGCTGGGTGTTAGCGCCAAAAAACGTTTTACTGATCGAAGTCGACGCTCCATAGCAATTGATTTGAAGGCCAATGGTGCCGTCGAGTTGGTACTTGATTTAGTAAGTAAGTCAGATGCGGTAATCGAAGGATTTCGCCCTGGGGTGATGGAGAGGCTTGGCCTGGGACCTGACGACTGTGATGCTGTCAATCCGAAGTTGGTCTTCGGTCGTGTTACAGGTTGGGGGCAAACGGGGCCATTAGCGGAGACTGCAGGACATGATCTAAATTACATTGCGCTTACGGGAGGTTTGGATGCAATTGGACGCAAGAACAGCCCACCTACCCCACCACTTAACTTGGTAGGAGACTACAGAGGCGGCGCACTTTATTTGGCTCTTGGTGTTGTCGCGGCCCTGTTTGAAGCTAAGACTTCTGGCCGTGGTCAGGTGATTGACGCTGCCATGCTTGATGGTGCGGCCTCACTAATGACAGCAGCCTTTGCGCTTCGCGGCGAATCTTTCTCTAGCGGTGAACGCGGTGAGAATCTTTTGGATGGAGGGGCGCCTTTTTATGATGTTTATGAAACTTCGGATGGGTGTTACGTATCCATAGCTCCAATCGAGAAAAAGTTTTACCGAGAGCTGCTTAAACAATTAGATATTTCGGAAGCAGAGTTTCCACATACGTTTTCCCAAGCTGAATGGCCAGAGATTAAGATCAAGTTGTCAAAAATTTTCAAGCAACATACTCGCGATGAATGGATCGAGCGGTTGGGGGATACTGATTGTTGTTTTGCACCGGTGATGACAATGGAAGAAGCACCCCATCATCCTCATTCGGTAGCACGTAATACGTTCGTCAACGTTGATGGCCAGTGGCAGCCGAATATTGCGCCACGGTTTAGTCGGACACCGACGCAGATTACGGGCCCGGCACCTACCCCTGGCCAACATTCTCTAGAGGTCCTAAGGGACTGGGGCGTTCAAATAGGAGAAATTGATCGCCTGCGTGACGCAGGTATTATCGCTTAGCCAAGTCCGAGTGTGATGAATTTATTTGAACTTGATATGTACTTTGGCATGTGGGTTGTGCTTAAAAGAGTGTATGCTGTTTCCTGAACTGCCTGAGTACAGATTCAATATTGAGCACGAGGTAAAAAATGGTTCGTATGCGCGATCTACCGTTGACTAAGCGCGAGTCTATGCTCAGTTATCCTGTCCCGAAATTTACAACGAATCCATCTGTACGTGGGCCGGTTTTAAGTCAAAGACGAGTCGCCCTGATTTCGACTGCCGCTCTCATTAGACGTGGTGAAAGACCACTAACTCCGTTCGATACACGTTATCGTACGATAGGGCATGGACTAGAAAGCAACAGTATTCTCATGAGTCACACGTCAGTCAATTTTGACCGTATCGGGTTCCAAAGGGATTTGAATGTGGTGTTTCCCAGAGACCGGTTAAGCGAATTGGCCCGAATGGGCGTGATTGGTGAAGTCTCAGACGAACACTATTCATTTATGGGCTCTACAACAGCTGAAAAGCTGGAGCCAGCAGCTCGGCGACTGGCCGCAAGATTACATGAGAGAGGTGTTGACTCGGTTTTGCTAGCACCGATATGACCTGCTTGTACTTGCGCCGTGAGCGCAATTGCACACCATCTCGAGTCAGAAGGCATTGCGACTACTCTGATTGCCCTAATTCGATTGCACGCAGAGAAGGTGCGACCTCCACGTGCCTTATGGGTTCCTTTCCAGTTGGGTAGGCCGGTCGGTGCGCCGCTAAATAAAGCGTTTCAACACAGGGTTTTAAGCGCAGCACTGGCGTTACTTGAAAAAGATGCTTCCACGCCTATTCTCGAGGATTTTCCAGAGGATGAACCTAATTCACAGGACACGGAAAATTGGCAAGCTCCTTTCATGTTCCAGTCGAATGGAATCAAGAAAGAAGTCAGAGTACTGCGCGACTACTTCCTAAGGGCACAGGCGCGTACTAAGAGAAGTACTTTTGGTATCAGTGGGATAAGTATTGAAGCTGTGGTTGACTACCTATTAGCACTTGATAGCGGCGCACCATTGCGGAACCCAAGAAGTGACCTAACGGGCGCACAAATGCTTAGATATGCAGTTGATGATCTAAAAATATACTATCTTGAGGCACTCACCGAGGCCGATATTACCCCCTCCTCGTGGCAAGCTGCGAATTGGTTTTGGGAACAAACGTCGGCGGGTGAGTTAGTAAAACAACTTCGAATTACTTCCCTTACACACCCTGATAAAAATAGGCGTCTAGCATCTTGGTGGTTAGTTCCCGATGGGTGGTCAGATGCTCAGACGGTGGTCAAAATGCGGCGAATCAAGCACGGCTAGTCAGATAGCTCAAATATAGGGGAAATTGGATGGATGCACCACTTAGCTACGAACAGAAAGATGATATTGCACTGGTGGTGATGAATGATGGTAAGGTCAACGCTTATGGTCCCGCAATGATTGCCGCGCTTGCCAGCGCTTTGGACAGGGCGTGTTGTGAAGCGCAGGCAGTTGTTATAGCAGGCCGTCCGGGAGTATTTTGTGCCGGTTATGATCTTAAGATAATTCGAGGTGCTGATCCTGATGTGGCTATAGCCATGCGAGGAATGGGGCGCGGTGTTATTTTACAAACCTATCTTCACCCCCAGCCAGTGGTAATGGCGTGCACAGGGCACACATTGGCGGCAGGTGCGTTACTCTCCCTCGCTGGTGATTACCGGATTGGTTCTCGGGGTGATTTCAAGATTGGCCTCAATGAAACCTCGATTGGCTTGGCACTACCAGCATATGGGATTGAACTTGCCCGCGACCGGCTAAGACCAAATGCATTGTGCGCCGCAACTTTAGGTGCAGAAATATATTGTCCAGAGGGTGCTTTAGAGGTGGGTTATTTCGACAGCATCATAGATTCAACTTTGGTTATCGAGCACGCCTTAAAGGTTGCAAAACGGATGGTTAAACTCGATAAAAAAGCGTTTGCTGAAACGAAACGTGTATTACGGGATCCAACTGTTCAGCGCATTAGCAAAGCAGTTGAATGAAATATAAATGTAAAATTGGCTGACTTTATTATTCGCGTCTGTTGGGTGCTCTAGATGTTCTAATGCAAGCTATTTAGGAGCAGCTTTATTTTGAAAACCATCCGACACGACTATCTCTAAAAGATTGGGGTGGTTGCTGTCAATTGATTTTTTAATTGCGGGGATAACATCACTGACCCGGTCTATTTTTCGTGACTTTATTCCCATCGATGTTGCCAGCATGACGAAGTCGATAGGTGGATCGTTCATATCCATACCTATAAAACAGCTGTTGTTGTGAAAATCGATCAACCGCTCCTTGAGTATTCTATAACTATGATTGTTGGCAATTATGTATGTTATGGGCAGTCGCATATTGGCAACTGTCCATAAGGCTTGGATGCTATACATTGCACTGCCGTCACCTACGATGGCAATAATGGGTCGTTCGGGATTGGCAAGGTGGATGCCTATAACTCCAGCAGCAGCGAAGCCGATTCCACCGCTTGCTAGTCCAAAATAATCGTTAGCCGTTTTGAAGGGTAGTAGGGAAAGCAGTGCCCGAGAGGAGACGAGTGCTTCGTCGACTACGATCACGTCATCTGGCACGGCATTGACTATATGATGCATAAGTACATTTGGCGCTATGGGTGTAGCGTGTGCCATGTGTTGAAGTTTAGTGGTTAAGGTAGTGCGCTTAAATTCCCAGTTCTTTTTAGCGATATCTTCAATGCGACGGTCACGTGTCTTTTTTTGTTGGAAGGTCATCGAGGTCTGAAGCGCATTGGAAAGAATTGGCAGTGTCACTTTGAGATCAGAGCGAACCGCGATTCTTGTCGGATAGTTCTTTCCCATTTCCCAATCGCGCAAACCGAGTTGGATAATCTCCATTCCATCCGGCAAAGGATCTACTTTGCTATATACAGACATACGCAAGACATCTGTTCCTATGCAGATAAGTAGATCGTGATTGGTAAGTATTTCTCGTACTTGTTTTTGGTCGCGTGTTAACGCACCCATAAAGCAATTATGCTCTGACAGAAAATGCGCACCGTAGGGCGTCGTTTGTTGATATACCGGAGCACCGATTGTTTCTGCAAATTCACCTGCTTCGGTTAAAGAATCGCTGGTGGCAATTTCATGTCCGCAGAGGATTACTGGGCGAGAGGATTTAAGAATGCAACTGACCAACTTATCTATCATCGCGTCTACTGGCTGTGTAGCGGTGATAACACGAGTAGGATAGCCTAAATTGATGCTCGCGGTTGTATTAAGAATATCCCCGGGGAGAGAGATGAAAACTGGTCCAGTTGGTGGGGTTAACGCGATCTTCGCCGCACGCCGGAGGATGCGCGGAAGGTCTTCGAGGCGTGTTACCTCTATAGCCCATTTCACTAGAGGTTTTGCCATCTCAACCAGAGGGCCATAGAGCAGCGGTTCCATTAGGCCGTGTCCTTGTTCTTGTTGCCCAGCGGTGATAATGATGGGGGACCCGACCCAGTTGGCGTTGTATATGGCACCCATGCCGTTGCCAAGGCCGGGGGCGACATGCACATTGCACGCGGCTAACTTTCCTGACGAGCGGGCGTAACCGTCGGCCATGGCGATAACAATCGATTCCTGCAACCCCATTATATAGCGGATATTCGGATGGTCTTTAAGAGCATTCATAATAGGGAGTTCGGTGGTGCCCGGGTTGCCAAACAAGATATCGACCCCCTCATCCTCCAATAGTGTTAAGAATGCCGAGCTGCCGGTTATTGCGTTCATTCTATAAATCTCGATTTGGGTGGGTCGACCACGTAACGGTGGTTCATCTGCCTACTTTGACAGTCGTTTGTTTTGGATGATTAGCCAGGAGTTTGTCGAGTAACTTGTGCATCTGTGTTATCGCTTGTTCGCGCGAGATTGGTCTTGCGTCGAGTGCACATCTTAGCCACAGTCCGTGCGAGTGCATGCAAATGACCCGTGCCGTGACGGTCACTTCTTCCGCCCCAACCAAGAAACGAAGATACCAACCTATATTGGACTGCATACGGGAAAACATCACTCGCTGGATTCGAGCGTAGTTTGCTGATACTGCGGCTTCCCCGCAAAACGCGAGCCAGGCTTGGGCGAACTGACGTTCGAATAGACCAACGGGGAAAAGTGCTTCGCTAACAGCGTATAATTTCTCGCGGGCACTAATTACACCACGCACTTTTTCGAGCACCTCATCTCTCGAATGCGCGTTTAGCTGGCGCATAGCCATTTCAAGTAGGTCAGCCTTGCTTTTAAAATAGTGATGGACCAGCCCAGATGACATTCCGGCACGTTCAGCAACACGGTTCACCGTGGTTCCGGAAAAGCCGAATTCGGCCAATGTAGCTAGCGCTGCTTCGGCGAGTTCCGCTTGTCGAATTTTTTCAATTGATGCGCGCACATTCATAAAATTGGTCGTCTGACCAATACATTGGTTGACAGGCTAATTAGGTGCACGATAGCCTTTGTTTGTTGGCGAGGTCAAACGGTAACCGTTACTTATTGTGGCCCCGTTTGCGTACTTGGGTTTGACGTGTTGTTTTCAGGAGTAATGCGATGAGATTCGACGGTAATGTGTACTATCATGAATGTGAGCCGTATCCCGATCACGAACTTCACCAAGAGTGGTCAGATACCGCGAGGGTGCTTGATGAGGGTGGTTTCACAACCTGTTGGCTCGGGGAGCATCACTTTTGGCATAAAGCCTATCCAGTTGCATGTCCTAACCCGGTCTTGGTTGGGATGCACCTAGCCAGCATCACTAAGAATTTACGTATGGGGCAAAGTGCGTGTATTTTGCCCGATCATCATCCAATCAGGTTGGCGGAAGATCTTGCAACAGCCGACAATTTAACCAGTGGACGTCTTGATGTCGGAATTGCTAGAGGAACCAATAGTTCTGCTTCGATACAATTCCATCGTGCTGCTGACCGTCGTGATTCAGCAACCAACTACCGGTTATTTGATGAAACGCTTGATATCATGAAGAAGTGTTGGACTCATGAAGCAGTCCAACACAAGGGCGAGTTTTATGAATTTCCCGTCAAGGGCTGGTCGGAAGATGACCCGCGTATTTATAAGAATGACCCCGAACACTACGGGCCAGACGGTGAGCTCATCGCATTAGGAGTGATGCCAAAACCATTCCAAAAACCTTATCCTCCCATTTGGCAGGCTGCTGATTCCAATTCTTCCTACGAATATGCGGCTCGTAAAGGCCATGCAATCATTGGTGTGGCTCGGTCTTTTGAAGGTACACGAGAAGCGTGGAACATTTATCGAGACTCCGCCTCGGAGGCTAGTGGACAGGATTTGCCACTGGGTGTGTGTGCTAATGGGCAGACACTTAACGTCATGCGCACTTTCCATGTTGCTGAGACCTGTGAAGAAGCTGCAAATGATGCGCGACACGGGATTAACACCTTTTTTGATATGGCGACAGGACTGAATCCGAATTGGGCACGGGAAGCTTTCCTTGCCAAAGGTGAGACGCTAAGTGACGAGGATCGCAATCTGGACTGGTTTGATTTTTTCCAGAAATATGAAATGCTGTTTGTAGGTTCACCTGATTTTGTAGCGGAGAGAATCGATAAATTCCGCACTGAATTGAATTGTCAGCATGTGACGATTTGGCCTAACCCCGGGTTCGTCCCCTATAAAAAAGTTCGGCGAGGTATTGAACTATTTGCTGAACGTGTTATTCCGCAGTTCGACAATGTAAGTACTGCAGTTGCAAGTTAGCGCTCGATTTAGCATCAGTGAAATAGTTATGGTGAAAATATGGCCTACCGTGTAGGGGTTGATATTGGTGGTACGTTTACCGATTTTTTCGTCTTCGATGAGAAGACTCTCGAAACGCATGCGTTAAAAGTACTGTCGCGACCGGATGCACCTGGTGCCGAAGTGCTAGCAGGTGTCGAGCAGTTGGAGGAGCGATTTGGTGTCAGACCTGAAGAGATTGGTTATTTCAGTCATGGCACCACAGTGGGCGTCAACACGGTTATTCAACGCAAAGGTGTTCGACTGTGTCTGTTTACAACAGAAAACTTTGTTGATGTTTTGGAATTGGCTCGGCTCCGCACTCCTGATGTCTACAATCTACTTTCGCAAAGACCTAAGCCATTAGTACCAAAAGAGAGAACTTTCCCGATCCGGGAGAGAATATTGAGCGATGGCTCGGTTGAAAAACCCGTTGATGAGGCTTTTGTGGTGGAAGCAATTGAAAAAGCCCGAGCTATGGAGGCTGAGGGTATCGTGGTATCGTTAATCAACGCATACCGCAACCCGGATCACGAGCACCAGATAGCAGATATTGTTAGACGTGTAGCGCCCGACTTGCCAGTTTTTTGCTCGACGGATGTGTGGTCGATTATTCGTGAGTATGAACGAACGGTCACAGCGGTTATTCACGGTTATGTGCAGCCCAGAGTGAGCCACTATCTTTCATCGTTACAAGCCGCACTGAAAGAAGCGGGCGTGCCGGCAGAGCCACTTATTACCAAATCCAATGGTGGAGTAATGAGTGCAGAATTAGGAAAGACTGCTTGTGCTCAGATGATCATGTCGGGAACAGCTTCGGGAGTTATCGGTGCAGGCCACATTGCTCGATTGTCGGGTTATCGGGATGCAATCAGCTTTGATGTTGGGGGGACAAGTGCTGACGTTGCATTTATTGCGGATGGTCAGCCGCAATACGGGATTGGGGAGATGATTGGTGAGTTTCCCATTTATATTCCAACTGTATCGGTAACGTCGATAGGGGCAGGTGGTGGGTCAATAGCATGGATCGATGATGTCGGGGTGTTGCGTGTAGGGCCGGAGAGTGCTGGTGCGGTACCGGGTCCGGCTTGCTATGCCAAAGGAGGTTCTCGCCCAACTCTAACGGATGCTTTTGCGGTGCTTGGTTATGTGGGCCAATCAGAACTTGGTTATGATGCAGTACCACTTGATGTGGATGCTGCCAGGGTGGCTATTTCTCTGGTTGCCGACCCACTGGAGATGACAATACCGGAGGCGGCTGAATCTATAGTACGCATTGCGGTTTCTGGAATGTATCTGGAAGTGAGCAAACTGGTTTCTTCCTATGGTGTCGACCCGCGTGACAACGCTCTTCTCGCATTCGGAGGAGCTGGGCCTATGACCGCGTGTTTTCTGGCACAGGAGCTGAATATAGAGACTGTTGTTGTGCCGACGACACCCGGTGTCTTGAGCGCGCTGGGTGGGCTGATCGCTGATTTGAAGAATGATTTTGTGAAAACCATATACGCCGAGGTTAACGGCGATGCTATGCCGCAGATTATGGCGGGTTTCACCGAACTGCGAGCGGAAGGCGAGCGTTGGTTGCGGGAAGAACAAGGATATCAAGGAGCAGTTAGCTACTTATACTCGGGTGACCTGCGCTATCGCGGTCAGTCATTTGAGATCGAGGCTTTTTTCGATAAATCCGCCGTTGATGCCAGTGACGTTGATGCAATAGCGGAGGCTTTTCATGCTGCTCACGAGCAAATTTATACCCATGCAGATCGTGACGCGCCTGTGCAGATCATTAATTTGCGACTAGTCGCTATGGGAGAGACTCCCAAACCAAAGTTTGAGCCGGAAGGTGAATCGTCAGCCCTTGCTAAACCAGTTAAGTCGATTGAGATCTTTTCTGACGGTGCGCCCTGCAGCGCACATTTGTATCGACGGGAGTTACTTAAGCCGGGTGACTATTTTTCGGGACCAGCGGTGGTCACGCAAAGCGATACGACGGTCTGCGTGCCACGATACTACCAAGCCCAAGTCGACGGCTACGGACATCTTATTTTAAAACTAAAACGGGACTAATTGATGCCGATCGATAAAGTTACGCTCCAAATTCTCTCGAATCATTGCCAAGCCGCGGCTGAGAGTATGGCGAGAACTTTGATGCGAACCGCGCACTCTACATTTGTTAAAGAAAGCGAAGACTTTACGTGTGGTCTGGTTGCGCCGAATGGTAAAACGTTTGCATCACCTTTTGATTTAGGTGCCACCTGGTTTGTCGGATTGGATTATGCACGTGGTTTGGCGCTAATTGACCAATACGAAGATGGTGACATTATTATCTGTAACGATCCATATAGCGGCTTTGTGTGCACCCATTCTCCTGATATGCACATTTGGAAGCCAATCTTTTTTAATGGTGAATTAGTGTGTTTTGCTGTTGGTCATGTTCATAACACTGATATTGGTGGTGCGGTCCCTGCTAGTTTGTCTCGGTCGCTCACAGAAGTTCACCAAGAGGGCTTGCGGCTACCACCCACAAAGCTTTACAAAGCTGGTGTGCTAAACCAAGAGTTGGTCAACATCATAATGACCAACGTTCGGATGCCAGATCAGAACTGGGGTGACATGAAAGCTCAGATAGCATCGGTTAACATTGCTCAAGCCCGAGTTAAAGAAATTGTCACCCGTTTTGGGATTGAGATTTTCCGTGAAGGGATCAGCGATCTGCTTGAACTTGCTGATAGACAGGCCCGCAGAGTCATAGCGAGTATTCCGGATGGAGATTACTTTTTCGCTGACTATATGGATGAGGACTCGCCAAACGGTTATCCGGCCCGCATTGCATTGACTTTAAAAGTACATGGAGACGAACTGGTATTCGATTACACTGGAAGTGATCCGCAACTAGCTTCATCAATCCATGTTCCAACAGGTGGGGATGAACGCCATGT
>PBDA01000050.1 GCA_002718345.1 Rhodospirillaceae bacterium | reverse complement strand
TAACCATGGTACCAATCGGAAACCAAACCGGTAATCCTTTTGCGAAGTAACTTCGAGCTCGAAATAGCATTACAGTCGCACTCTCAAATTATTTTGATTCTGCATTGGAATCCTTCTTGACACTAGAATCCGAAGACTTAGTGTCCTTGGACTTACTGTCACTTTTCTTCGAGTCTTTGTCACTGTCTGTCGACTTACTCTTCTGATCGTCTTTAGTTCCCGTAGCACCACTATCAACTAGATTTCGTTTAGTTTCCTTGTCGGATTTAAAATCGGTTTCATACCAACCATCTCCTTTCAATCTAAAGGATGGCGCTGAAATTAATCGACGAAGGGCAAGCGTCTGGCAATTTGGGCAATCACGAAGCGGCTGATCACTAATTTTTTGCAGGGCTTCTAGCTCATGAGCACAAGATTCGCATCGATATTCGTATATTGGCATTGGTGGGTTCTTATATACAGGAAATACTAATCTTGGCTGGAGAAGTATCACATTTCAAATTTAAACTTAGACTAATGAACACAATTTTACTTTTAAGCCGCTTGAGCAGCTTCTCCTTTTACAAATTTTAGCCCCTGCGATCCCACTTTTACGCAAATTATATCTCCTGAGCAAAAATCGCCATTAAGTATTCGCTGAGCTAATGGATTTTCTAACTGCTGCTGTATAGCTCTTTTTAGAGGTCGAGCTCCATATACAGGGTCATATCCGGCCAATGCCAATCTATCAATAACTGATTCCTCTAGATTTAACTTAATATCTCGCTCACCAAGCCTCTGTCGCAAATGATCTAGCTGGATATTCACAATAAGTCGCAAATGAACCTTACTTAGAGAACGAAAAACTACGAGATCATCAATACGGTTTATGAATTCAGGCCTAAATGATTGGCTAACAACCTCCATAACAGCATTCTTCATTTCTGCATATTTGCCATCACCGGTAAGTTCCTGAATACGTTCACTACCTAAATTAGAAGTCATCACTACAACAGTATTACGAAAATCAACAGTGTTGCCATGACCATCTGTAAGCCTACCATCATCAAGTACCTGTAAAAGTACGTTAAACACATCTGGGTGAGCCTTTTCAATTTCGTCTAGCAATATCACTGAATATGGCCGATGTCTAACAGCTTCCGTAAGATAACCGCCCTCTTCATAGCCAACATATCCAGGTGGAGCGCCAATAAGTCTCGAGACTGAGTGTTTCTCCATAAACTCAGACATATCGATTCGAGTTAATGCTTCTTCGGTATCGAATAGAAAAGAAGCTAACGCTTTGCTTAGTTCGGTTTTGCCCACGCCAGTTGGCCCAAGAAAAAGGAATGACCCATTAGGTCTGCTTGGATCCGATAACCCAGCACGTGAACGTCTAATTGCATTAGAAATTGCCTCTAGCGCCTCCTCTTGGCCTACAACACGTTTTTCTAAAAAGCTCTCCATTTGAAGAAGCTTCTCCTGCTTCCCTTCCAACATTTTCATAACTGGAATTCCAGTCCATTTTGATACTACTTCAGCAACCTCTTCTTCAGTCACTCTGTGACGGACAAGCTGATAGGCTTCGCGTTCATCTGCAATTGCCTCATCTAATTGCTTCTCAAGCTCCGGTAATCGACCATATTGCAATTCTGACATACGTGCCAAATCATTAGCTCGATGAGCCTTTTCAAGCTCCATCCTAATTCTTTCAAGTTCTTCCTTTATCTGCGTAGCTCCCTGCATAGCAGCTTTCTCAGAAGTCCAAATATCATCGAGATCAGCATAGTCTCCTTCAAGTCTTTTGATCTCTGACTCAAGATCATCTAGACGTTTTTTTGAAGCATTGTCTGATTCTTTTTTTAAGGCTTCGCGTTCAATTTTGAGTTGAATTAACCGACGTTCAAGTCTATCCATTTCTTCTGGTTTGGAATCAATCTCCATACGTATTCGTGATGCTGCTTCATCCACAAGATCAATAGCTTTATCTGGCAGTTGCCGATCAGATATGTAACGATGAGATAAAGTGGCGGAAGCAACTAAAGCTGGATCAGTAATTTCAACACCATGATGTACTTCGTACCGCTCCTTTAAGCCCCGAAGTATAGCTACTGTATCTTCAACACTGGGTTCGCCTACGAAAACTTTCTGAAACCGCCTCTCTAATGCTGCATCCTTTTCAATATTTTTTCGATATTCATCTAATGTTGTCGCTCCAACACAGTGAAGTTCACCACGAGCTAAAGCCGGTTTTAACATATTACCCGCATCCATTGAGCCCTCTGCCTTGCCAGCACCGACCATGGTATGTAATTCATCGACAAACAAAATTATCTGGCCCTCTTGCTTTGCCAAATCATTCAGTACAGCTTTAAGGCGTTCTTCAAACTCTCCGCGAAACTTAGCGCCAGCAATCAGAGACCCTAAATCTAACGCCAGTATTCTTTTGGACTTCATTCCCTCTGGAACTTCCCCATTCACAATACGCTGTGCGAGTCCTTCAATGATCGCCGTCTTACCAACACCAGGTTCTCCGATAAGTACTGGATTATTTTTGGTACGCCGTTGAAGCACCTGAATGGTTCTGCGAATTTCATCATCTCGACCGATTACTGGATCAAGTTTGCCTTGTTCAGCATGTTCGGTTAAATCAATTGAATATTTTTCCAATGCTTGTCGATTGTCCTCGGCATTTTGTGTATCAACTTGTGCGCCACCTCTTGCCTCTTCTATAGCTTTTTCCAAAGACTTAAACTCTACGCCTGCTTTTTTAAGTACACGACCAAAATCTCCACGATCGTTACAACCTGCCAATACAAATATCTCGCTTGATATGTACTTATCCCCTCGATCTTGCGAAAGTTTGTCAGCTATATTCAAAAGTTTTGTGAGTTTGTTTGATATATGAACCTCTCCCTCTGCATCGCCTTCTACATTGGGAATTCGATCTACTGCATCTCCTAGACCAGAACGCAATTGATTAGTATTTGCTCCTGCCTTTACTAGAAGGTTCTGAACAAGATTGCCCTCTTGGTCAAGGAGTATCGTCATAAGGTGGAATGACTCTATAAACTGGTGATTAAGCCCTAATGCGTAGGACTGAGCATCAGCCAAAGCCATCTGAAATTTACTTGTAAGTTTATCTATACGCATTTATACCCGCCTCAATCGAGCATATATTTAATAGATGGGGCTGTAGGTTCAGAATATCAAGCAAATACTTAAATTGAATCTAACCAAATGACAGTGGCCATTCTCCCGCAAGGACTAGACCGACGGTGTGAAAAAAATCGATCGGAATCTGTGTAGGTGCAAAAATTACCTCCATATATTGCATCTAAACCAGCAATTCGAAGACTTCGTCTAGCAAGACCATAAAGATCAGCCTGCCAACGCCCAAATCTATTTAACTGGAAACACGCTGCTGCGCCAGAATCTGATTTTAAAAATACATCTCGAACCTCTTCACCCACCTCATAAGCTGACTGACCTATACCAGGGCCCAACCAGGCAATTAATGTTTCCGGTTCAACCTCCATATGCATAATTACCTTACTCAAAATCCCTGAGGCAAGTCCTCTCCAACCTGCATGTGCAACTCCAACTCGTGACCCTGAGCGATCACAAAAAAGTACGGGCAAACAATCTGCTGTCATTACTACGCAGGCTTTGCCTAATTTCGTGCTCACTGCGCCATCTGCTGTAGGAACTGAATTTTCATGTTGTTGATAAAGATAACTATCTAAATTGAATACAGAAGTCCCATGCACTTGATTAAGCCAATACGGCTGGCAAGTAAGCCCCAGAACCTTGGTAAGGGCGTTGCGATTCCTTTCCACCGCATCAACATTATCTCCTACTTGAAAACTAAAATTACTGCTATGGAATTCGTTTTTACTCACACCATAGTCTCTTTCAGTACTAAAGGCTTTAACCTGTGGGGGAGCAGGCCATTCAGGAATAATCAAAATTGGGTCCTTTTTTTGTTTCTCCATCCCTATTGCCTAGTTTGAGCTGCTTCAACATCACCACGAAGAGCTTGGAGCAACTTTGACATGTCCTCAGGAATAGAACTGCTGAAGGAAAGCAACTTGCCTGATATGGGATGTTTGAAAGCCAATTGCTTAGCATGAAGCGCCTGACGCGGAAACTGTTGTAGTTTTTGCTTGAGATTTTTCTCTGGAGCTACAGGAAATAATGGACGTTTACCATACAGCGGATCTCCAACTAAGGGCGCCTTTATATGAGCAAAGTGAACTCTAATTTGATGCGTACGGCCTGTCTCTAATTGAATACGGACGTGTGTATGTGCTCTGAAACGCTCTAACAAACGATAGTTAGTAATTGCTGGTCTTGTACCTTCGATCACTGCCATTCTTAATCGGTCTTTGGGATGTCTACCAATAGGTGCATTAATCTTACCGCCTCCTGTCAACACTCGCTGACATATACCTTCATAAGTGCGCTCAACTTCATGCTTCTCTAATTGTTTAACCAATGCTTGGTGCGCTTCTAATGTTCTAGCCACTACAAGCAACCCGCTTGTCTCCTTATCAATTCTGTGAACAATACCTGCTCTAGGGACACTCGCAAGCCTTTCATCCCAATGAAGCAAAGCATTCTGCATAGTCCCAGAAGGATTCCCGGCTCCCGGATGAACCACTAGACCTGCTGGTTTATTTATTACCGCACACGCTGAATCTTCATGTACAAAATCTAATGAGATTGGCTCAGGATATACTTCAACTACAGGCTCAGGAAGTGCGTTTAAAGTAAGTTCATCTCCCTCTCTTACCTTAGTCTTCGGCTCAACTGTTCTGCCTGAAAGGGTTAAATCCCCCTGCTGAATCCAAAGCTTCAAGCGATTACGGGAAAAACCTGAAAACAAATCAGCTGCCACCTGATCCACCCTCTTCCCTGCCTGATCATTAGAGACTATGGCGCGATAGCGAATACTACCCAAAACAATATCTCAGCTATTTCCAAAGTTTTGTTTATAATCCATCCTAGAGCTGAGGGCCAGCTGAAATGGTATTGATTGCTCATAAACTATGTATATTAATAGGAAAAGTGTGCACAGAGGGAATTCAAAATTGTCACAAACCAATCCTAGATTTTTCAAGAAAATGAATCGCGTATTTTCTTGTTTGGACTCTCTGGTTATTTTAATTGCCGGTTCTCTTGTTCTGGCTGGTTGCGTTGGTGATCGACGCTTACAAATAATGCAAGATGCGGGACCAGCAGAAATTTACCAAGCTGGTACCGAAGCAGTTGCAGAAAACAACTTTACAACCGCGCTTACTTATTTTGAGGTTCTTGAAGCTCGATTTCCTTTCAGTAACTACGCCCGCCAAGCTCAACTTGATATGATCTATGCATATTTTCGCGGGAACCGGATGGAGCAAGCTATAGATGCTGCAGATGAATTCGAAGCTGAAAACCCAACCCATCCACGTGTCGATTACTGTCTTTATATGAAGGGACTAGTATATTTTGATAGGGAACCTGACTTTCTAGAACGCTTCTTCAGAGTAAATATGTCAGAACGTCCACCCTCAGATACCCTAGAGGCATTCAACACATTTCAGGAGCTATTACAACGCTTTCCAGAAAGTCCATATGTTCCAGATAGTAGAGAACGTATGATTTTTCTTAGAAATCGATTGGCCGCATATGAGAACTATGTTGCTGACTACTACATAGAGAGAGGGGCATACATAGCCGCTATAAACCGCGCAAAATTCGCCGTAGAACACTACCCTGGAGCCCCTGCAATAGAGGAATCCTTAGTCACATTATCCCGCGCATACGCAATGATAGGAATGCCTGACCTTGCATCTGACGCCCAGCGCGTACTAGAGGTTAATTTTGGTATCGAAACACCACCTCAACCTGCAAGCCAAGTTGAAATTCTGGAGCTTGAGATAGAAGAATAGCCAGAATCATAAGATTACACAGAATGCACAGCTCTCCATCTCACATTTCAATACTGTCTATCAGTAACCTGAAGTTATGGGATATCGCCAATCTCTTCCAAATGCGCGACGACTAACCCTAACACCTGGGGGTGCTTGTCTTCGCTTGTATTCACTTCTTTTAACCATTTCTAGTATTTGAAAAACAGTTTCACGTTCATAGCCTAGTTCAGCAATCTGATCCACAGAGAGGTCGCGTTCAATAAATGCATCGAGTATAGGGTCCAGAACATGATACGGAGGCAAAGAATCAGTATCTTTTTGATCAAACCTCAGTTCTGCGGTAGGTTCTCTAGTAAGAACTCTTTCTGGAATGACATCAGATAAGTTATTTCTATAGTAAGCAAGCTCGTAAACTAACGTCTTATTGCAGTCTTTTAATGGAGCAAAACCTCCAGCCATATCGCCATAAAGAGTGGCATAACCCACAGCCATCTCACTTTTGTTACCAGTCGTTAACAACATTTTTCCCAGTTTATTAGACATTGCCATTAGAAGGATGCCCCTGCAGCGGGATTGTATATTCTCCTCTGTAGCATCCTCACCTAAACCTCCAAACAAATCATGAAAAAGCTCGAGAATTTCATCATTAATTTTATCTATTGGCAGATTGTCAATATGAACTCCAAGATTATTAGCCTGAATAGTTGCATCTTGTTTACTCATCTCAGATGTATATTTTGATGGCATCATAACAGCCTGAACACAGTTAGCGCCCAAAGCATCCACTGCTACACATAGGGTAAGAGCTGAATCTATGCCGCCTGAAAGCCCAAGGATCACACCCTCAAAACCATTCTTTTTAACGTAATCTCGAGTTCCCACAACAAGAGCCTTATAAACGCTCTCAACATAGGACAGCTCTGGCGTTATTTCTGCCTTTTCAATTGTTGGACAAATACCGTCAAAACCTGGCTTCAGATTAACAAAAGAAAGATCCTCTAAAAATTCTGGTGCGCGAAATACGATGGATCCAGTGTCACTAACTGCCATGGATCCACCATCGAACACCAGTTCATCTTGTCCTCCTACCATGTTTACGTACAAGATTGGGCGTTTTATTTCTTTAGCTCGGCTAATCAAAACGTCTTCTCGTATATTTTGCTTATGCCGATGAAATGGAGACCCATTCAAAACTAAAATTATTTCAGCGCCCGCATTTACAGTATTAATACATGGCTCAGAAGACCAAACATCCTCACAAATCGTAAGACCAAACTGAATGCCTCCATACTCTACGACAGTAGGTTCAGAACCTGATTGAAAATAACGTTTCTCGTCAAAAACTGCATAGTTTGGAAGCATGATTTTTCGATGCAGAGCTACAACCCTACCATCAAAAATAAATGCACCACTGTTATAGATATACCCGGAGTCATATTCTGGGTAGCCTAAAAAAAGTGCTATACCATGACACTCATCTCGGACCTTCTCTAAAGCCATTTGCACACGCAAACGCATACCCCGATGAAATAACAAATCCTCCGGTGGATAACCGCTAAGTGTAAGCTCAGGAAATACAACTAAATCACAATGTAACTCATCGCGCGCACGATGTGCTGTTTCTAATACTTTCTGAGCGTTGGACTCGATAGAGCCAACATGTAAATTGATCTGGGCGACCCCTATTTTCACCCCAAGACCTTGGCCATTGTGCTTCCAAGATCAGCAAGTGAACGCACGGTATGAACACCTGCTTGCTCTAAAGCCTTGAATTTCTCAGGTGCTGTACCCTTACCACCAGAAATTATGGCCCCTGCATGACCCATGCGTTTCCCCGGAGGAGCTGTAACTCCGGCTATATATGCTACAACTGGTTTTGATACATCACTTTTAATGAATTCAGCAGCCTTTTCCTCATCAGAGCCACCAATTTCTCCAACAAGAATTATCCCATCAGTCTGAGGATCAGACTCGAACAATTCTAAACAGTCAATAAAATCCATTCCTCTAATTGGGTCACCACCTATTCCAATACATGTGGACTGACCTAGGCCAACATTCGTCGTCTGAAAAACAGACTCGTAGGTTAATGTTCCAGAACGAGAAATGATGCCTATTCGACCTGGCTTATGAATAGACCCAGGCATAATCCCAATTTTACAAGCACCTGGCGTAATAATCCCCGGGCAGTTTGGCCCGATCAGACGGCAACCTTCAATAGCAAGCCTAGCCTTGACCTCCACCATATCAAACACCGGAACTCCATCCGTAATACATATTACAAGCTCAATACCTGCAGTAGCAGCCTCCAATATTGCATTAGCGGCAAATGGCGCAGGTACAACGCAAAAAGAAACTGTGGCCTGAGTAACCTCTACAGCTTCACGAACTGTCCCAAAAACGGGCAACCCAAGATGCTCCTGCCCCTCCCGTCCCGGCGTCACACCAGCAACAAATTGGGTGCCATAATCCATGCACTCCTGTGTATGGAAAGATCCCTGCTTGCCAGTCAATCCTTGGCAAATAACTTTCGTATCAGCATCAACCAGAACGCTCATTTAGGAGTGGCTCCCATTTACAATCTGAACGGCTTTTTTAGCTGCCTCAGTTAAGTCCTTTGCTGTTTCTATGCCTAGCCCACTATTCAAAATTAATTTACGACCTTCTTTAACGTTGGTACCTTCCAATCGAACAACTACTGGAAGGGACACACCCACCTGATTAACTGCCGCAATGATGCCTTCTGCTATTAGGTCGCACCGTACGATGCCACCAAAAATATTTACAAGTATTGCCTCTACATTTTTATTGTCCAGTATGATCTTAAAGGCTGATGTCACTGCTTCAACAGTAGCTCCCCCACCCACATCGAGAAAATTTGCAGGCTGACCACCATGTAATTTAATAAGATCCATAGTAGCCATGGCAAGTCCAGCGCCATTAACCAGACACGCAATATTTCCATCTAAAGAAACATAGCTCAGACCATGTCTGCGAGCCTCTGTCTCACTCGGATTTTCTTGTGCTTCATCTCTCCATTTTTCAAGACGGCCCTGTCTGAATAGGGCGTTATCCTCGATGCTTATTTTTCCGTCTAATGCAAGCACCCGGCCTTCTGAATTAATAATCAGTGGATTGATTTCTATAAGACTCGCATCACACTGATGCATGAGAGAAAAAAGTTTTGTGACAATATCGGCTAATTCATCAATCTGGCTATTTTTGAGGTTCAAATCACGTCCGATCTTTTTTGCTTGTTGTAAAGTTATTCCCGCCAATGGATCAACTGCCTCTGTAAGTATTTGTTCTGGGCTGGTGTTAGCAACCTCTTCGATATCAATACCGCCTGCAGCAGATGCCACAATAACTACTGCTTCCTCAGACCGGTCAACTAATAAACTTAGGTAGAGTTCTTTCTCTATTATGGACCCTTCTTCAACAAAAACTTTGTCGACAGGCAAACCGGCAACAGCACTCTGCTGGGTAACAAGTTGACTACCTAAGAGTGCCTCTGCGTTGCAAGCAACCTCTTTAAGAGATTTGCTCAGCTTAATCCCTCCTGCCTTTCCTCGCCCACCAGCATGCACTTGGGCCTTAACGACCCATAAATCGCCACCTATTTTCTTTGCCGCATCTCTAGCGCCCTCGGCCGTGGAAACCACATAGCCCTTAGGTACTGAAATGCCAAACTCAGCGAAAAGCGCCTTTGATTGATACTCGTGAAGATCCAATATGAATCTCAAAAATTGCGGGAATAGTATTGTCCATGAAAGAGAAAGTTAGGGAAAGAGAAATAGCCCAAACTAAAACCATTAATATGGAAAACTTTTCACCTTACAGCGAGAATAGGGCAGATAATTGCTTGGGGCATAAGTGCTAAACATTTTCAATATTTACCCATCAATTACCCTTTTTTGTGCGGGTATGGCGGGGTTAACCATAGGTAGCTTCCTAAATGTTGTAACCTATCGTATGCCAATCATGCTCGAGCACTCATGGTTAAAACAACAAACCACAACTAACCATGATCCCTTATATACACAATCTTGCGCAAAAAAAGAAAAAATTAACCTTCTATGGCCCCGCTCATTCTGCACCAGTTGCAAAAAACAAATAAGATTACAAGATAATATTCCTATACTTAGCTACATAGCACTCCGAGGAAAATGTGCTTGGTGTAGCACAAAAATCTCTCTTCGATATCCTGTTATAGAAGCGATTACAGCAATTCTTTCAATGGTGACCGTGTGGAAGCTTGGGCCAACGTGGACAAGTATTGCAGTGCTTCCTCTATTGTGGTCCCTAATTGCCTTATCAGCCATAGATTTTGAGAAACAAATTTTACCAAACCAAATAACTTTCCCTCTAATATGGGCCGGCCTATTATTAAGCCTAGTTAGTATTGATGAGAAACCATTACTTACAAATTTGGACTCAAGCTTAATTGGAGCGACGGCAGGCTATTTAACACTATGGATCATTTACAAGATTTTTTGGATGTTCACAGGAAAGGAAG
The DNA here is from genome assembly GCA_002718345.1 of Rhodospirillaceae bacterium. GTDB lineage: Bacteria > Pseudomonadota > Gammaproteobacteria > Steroidobacterales > Rariloculaceae > UBA6522. The sequence continues at coordinate 4,403 of PBDA01000050.1, read as the reverse complement.
GAATTGGGTATGGTGATTTTAAGTTACTAGCAGCACTAGGTGCATGGCTAGGCTGGCAATCCTTACCAACAATTCTGCTAATTTCAGCTTCAAGTGGTATTTTCATGGGACTAATAGGTATTTTCTTTTTTGACCATTCAAGACACGACCCAATTCCTTTTGGGCCTTACTTGGCAATGGCAGGTTGGATAGCTTTGCTTTGGGAAGATCAATTAATACACTTCGTATGGACGGTTTTTTAATTGAACCTTAAAAGATCAACCTTAAAATTTAGGCATAAAAACTGATGCTGCGTATTGGGCTAACAGGTGGCATTGCTAGCGGAAAAACAGCAGTGGCAGATTACTTTGCTAAACTTGGTGCTGATATTGTTGATACAGATAATATCGCACGAGAGGTAGTTGCCATTGGAGAACCTGGACTGGAAAAAATTCAGAAAGTATTTGGCCCAAAATTTTTCTTTGATTCCGGAGAGTTGGATCGGAATTTATTAAGAAAACTGATTTTTTCAGATTCTCATCAAAGAAAAAAACTAGAGGAAATTCTACATCCTCTGATAAGAAAAAAAACTCTTGAAAAATTAGATTCAATATCGGCCCCATATGTTATAGCAGTGGTTCCGTTACTTGTTGAAACAAACTTTCAGTCGCTAGTAAATCGGGTTGCTGTTGTTGACTGCTCCATAGAAACACAATTAGACAGGCTATTAGCAAGAGATAAACTGGATAAGATACAAGCAAAATCTATACTAGAGGCTCAAGCAAATAGAAACGTGCGAGTAAAAAGCGCAGATGATCTAATTAACAATGATGGGAATTGGAAAGATACATGTCACCAGATAAAGAAACTGCATACGCTTTATTCCAACCTTGGGGAGACTTAGAAAATGGACTAGATTGCCCAAGAAGGGCAGGTCAAGCAGAATAGCACTATGGCAACCCCCCCTAATGAGTTGCAAGCCTCACTTTCAACAGCGGGGCCTGTAAAATTTGAACAGCCGCTTACAGAGCGAATGAGAACTTTTCTCAGAATTGAGCTCCTCCATAGACAAGCACGCTTCCATAGCGAGACTGCAGCAGAATCAAGCTCTCGTGCGGCCGTAGCCAACTTACTAGAGATACTAACTATCCTGAACCGCGGTGACATTCGCGCAGAGGTTATGAACGAGCTTGACCGCCAGAGTGAAATACTGACCTCATTTTGTCGCCAACCAGGTGTTGACCTCAAACGGTTAGAAGTATTTATTAATGAGCTTCGCAAACTACAGGAAGGCCTAATAGATTGTGGACCCAAGTTAATTTCTCCTCTAAAAGAATGTGATTTTTTAAATAACATCAGACATCGAAGCTCTATCCCTGGCGGGACTTGTATGTTTGATCTTCCAGATTATGCCTATTGGCTACGTCTCCCCTATGAAGAACGTTCTCAGGAACTTAAAGGTTGGCTAGAAATTATTTGCCCAATATGTGATGCCGTAGAGCAAGTCCTTTGGCTAATGCGAGAAACTAACGAGCCAACTAAAGAAGTAGCTACCAACGGCATGCATCAACACAATATAGAGAAAGGGTCTAACCCAAACCTTGTTCGCGTTCTTTTGCCTAAAGGAATTGGAATTTATCCTCAGATCAGTGCAGGTAAACACCGATTTACTATACGCTTCGTAAACTGGCAAGGCACTAACGAACGTCCAATTCAGGTAGAAGAAAATATCTCATTCTTCCTAGCTCTCTGTTAGTCAAATAATACTTAGCACCTTCGAAGATGCTGCCACAATTATAATTTTTAATTAGACCAAACTAATATGGTAGTAAATTAATTTGGCTATTTTAATAGAGTGTCAACAAGTGGTTTATCAGCTGGAAGAATTTTTAATTTATTTAGTTCAACTGGCAACACCCAAGCAAGATCTTGTCCTTCCCTTCCAATTGGATGACCTTCATAACGATCTACACTCCAGATATCCAAACACACGTTTCTTTTTGGATACGTATAACTTAAAGCCATCAAGAAAGTTGCATTCAAAACAGTTATGCCCAACTCTTCTGACAGTTCCCGATGAAGAGCTTGCTCGGCGGACTCGGCGGAAAGTTTCTTTCCACCTGGTAATTCCCAGTAACCCGCCATATGCGTGCCGGGTTTGCGGCGACCGAAAAGTATTCGGCCATCAAAGTCCTTTATTAATCCCGCAACAACATCAATCTTCCCATGGTCGTCTATAGAACTCACAACAAAAAATAAAATTTCTTGTTAAGTTAAACGCCCATGACAACGTTTAAATTTTTTTCCTGACCCACAGGGACAAGGCTCATTACGCCCTACTTTAGGCTGATCACGCATATAAGGGGCAACTGGCTCAGCTGATGAAGCGGATGCCCGTGCCCCAGAAGGTAAGGGTTGCTGAGAGTTGGAAGTAATACCTGGCGCTGATGCATGCTGAAAACTCATTTTACCTGTATCACTTTCATTTGGTCCCAAAGCACCAACATCTTCCTGACGACGAATCTGTACTTTGGATAGAATTGTTACAGTGTCATGGTCCATCCGATCAAGCATATCACTGAACATTTCAAATGCTTCCCGTTTATATTCCTGAGCCGGCTTGCGTTGAGCGTATGCTCTGAGGTGAATCCATTGACGTAGATAATCTAAAGCACCTATATGTTCTTTCCAGTGCATATCTAACTGGCGTAGCATGATTGATTTTTCAAGTTCACGGATAGATTGAATTCCAACCTCTTCTAACTTCTCCTGATAAGCTATTTCTAATCGAGAAACTATTTCTGCTCGTAACCCAACCTCATCCAGCGCATGATCCCCTTCAAGAAGGGCAGCTACATCTATCTGTTCACCAAACTCTCTCTCAATCGCTTGTGACAATGCGTCTTTCTCCCACAGCTCCTCAACACTATCCGGTGGGATGTAGTCACCAACAACCGCCGCTACAACTTCCTTTCGGATCTCCGTAATTTCCTCTGAAATATCCTCTGCTTCCATAAGGTCTGCTCGACGCTGGTAGATCACCTTACGCTGGTCATTAGCTACATCGTCATACTCTAGGAGTTGTTTGCGTATATCGAAATTGTGAGCTTCTACTTTTCTCTGTGCACGTTCTATTTGACGGGATAGCATTTTGCTCTCTATCGCTTCACTAGCCTTCATTCCCGCCCTAGATAACAACCTTTTCGTACGTTCTGGATCGCCAAAGATTCGCATCAAATTGTCTTCCATAGACAAATAAAAACGACTAGAGCCAGGGTCCCCTTGACGACCAGAACGGCCACGTAGTTGATTGTCAATACGCCTCGACTCGTGTCTTTCAGTGCCGATAATATGTAATCCACCTTCGTTTAGAACTTTCTCATTTCGTGAAGCCCATTCGGTTCGAATGTTCTCCTGAGCTATGTCACTTTGATCAGTATGGTTAGATAGTTCAGCATCTAGATTCCCCCCAAGAACTATGTCCGTACCTCTTCCAGCCATATTGGTTGCTATAGTCACGGTACCCGGACTGCCGGCTTGGGCTATTATCTCTGCCTCTTGCTCATGGTACTTCGCATTTAGCACTTGATGAGCGATCTTATGCTTTTTTAATAAGCTTGCTAGAAACTCGGACGTTTCAATAGATGTTGTGCCAACCAAAACGGGCTGGCCCCGCTCATGACAACCCTCAATATCTTCAATTATCGCATCAAATTTAGCTTCTTGCGTGAGATAGACAAGATCGGGATTATCAGCCCGAACCATTTTTTCATGCGTCGGAATGACCGTTACCTCAAGATTGTAGATTTGCTGGAACTCATACGCTTCCGTATCTGCTGTTCCTGTCATTCCTGCCAATTTACCGTACAATCTAAAATAGTTCTGAAAAGTTATAGAAGCGATAGTTTGATTTTCTTCTTTTACCCGAACCCCTTCTTTGGCTTCTATTGCTTGATGTAATCCATCTGACCATCGCCTTCCAGGCATAGTACGTCCTGTGAATTCATCGACGATAACCACCTCACCATCCTGAACCACATATTCTACGTCTTTGTTAAATAGTGCATGTGCGCGCAATGCAGCATTTAGATGATGCAAAAGACGAATATTGCTTGCATCATATAAACTTTCACCTTCAGACAAGATACCTGCCTTTACAAGCATTGGGCCTACATGATCATGCCCCTCTTCAGTCAGATGAGCCTGTTTTGACTTTTCATCAATCACATAATGGCCAGGAATAACTAAACAGCATTTAGGTGGTTTTGATTCGGAATCTAATTCGACAAGGTGATATCTATCCTGCTGAGCCAATATTAATGCTTCCTCCGCAGACATCTCACCTAAATCATCTCCAGAAACACCACTTAAAATGACCCGATGTGCCTCTATTTCCTCATTGACTTTTCCAGAAGGTGGGTTAT
>PBDA01000049.1 GCA_002718345.1 Rhodospirillaceae bacterium | reverse complement strand
TCAAAAAAAAGTATTTTTTATTGTGATTTTTGTCTGTGCCTGCGGAGGAGGGGATGGAACATCAACTTCTAGGCCTACCATCAATTGATCATCATTTTCAGTTGCTGGAAAAAATATAGATGCAGGCAGCTTGTTCTTGGGACTAGTAACTGATAGACAATGCTCAAGGGACGCACTGATTAAGATTACCCTCGTCTTGAGCCCTTACTGATGTAATTAAAGCAGGTGTCATTGCCTGAACTAAATCATCCATTCGACGGTCATCAGCTGGGTGAGTTGATAAAAACTCAGGAGGTCGTTGACCAGCTTTTAGCTCTGACATATTCTTCCACAGGTAGAGACTTGATCGAGGATCAAAACCAGCTCTAGCCATATAATCTAGCCCAACAACGTCTGCTTCACTTTCCTGGGCTCTATCAAATGGTAATGACAATCCAACTTGAACGCCCCTCTGTACCATTCCTGGTAAACCTGTAGCCGCACCACCTAATATCGTTGCAACGCTAGTTAATGTACCTCTACGGGCACGGTTCATAACATGATCTTCTGTCAGATGCGCTATCTCATGGCCTATAACGGCTGCAAGTGCATCAGGAGTATCTGCAACCTGAAAAATTCCTGTAAATACACCTATTTTTCCGCCTGGCATAGCAAATGCATTTGCAGATTCGTCGTCAAAAACAACAATTTCCCAATCCATACTTGCAAAGGGCTCATCAAGTTTGCTGATAATTGAATTAGTAATGCACTCAACAAATGGTTGTATTCTTGGATTTCCCGGTCGAGGCATATCTCGTTTCATTGTTAACCACTGTAGTCTAGATTGCCTCAATACTTCTTTCTCGGACGTAAATAAACCTTGTGCATGACTAACAGACAAAAGGATGCAACTTAATGCAACTAAATTTATTAAGTTCTTGTATACGTTCTTATAGCGCATCTGCTATTTCCTAATAAGAAGACTTTCAAATATTAGAACAAAATAACTGATATAAGTTCTTATTTCCCATTTATTTGTTTCCTATTATCATCAATTTACCATCAAATATTGCGCATAATGTATATTATGTTAAATAATATAATATTCTTGTGTATTTAATCAGATTTTTGTGTACTTAATATTCCTGGCCCTGCTGGTGGTATTGGTGGGATTTGGCCATTATTTACCCTGAATTCAAGTAACTCATCATTAGTAACAGACTTAACATCTCTAATTCGGCATGAATCACGCCTACTGCTCATATATGGGTCGCTAATTATTTCAGTGCTATCAGCACGACATATAAGCCCATTTGAATCCAGAAAACCTATTGCTGAGCCAAATGAAATATCGCAAAAAATACCGTCTAAATGAATTAGATATGGACAGTTTGAACTTCCAACTCGTACTAATAACGTATCTCTGTCTATTGTTTCTACATTTCTTATATTTCGCTGATTAAAACAAAAGGACCTTGGATTACATGCTGCTGTGTACGAATTTTCTGAGGTTGTAGCGCATCCCAATATAAGTATTGTGATAATAGTTAGACATATTAAACGGCTACTAGACATATTTCTTTATTAAATTAATCTGCAAATTTTGTGCTTAATTGTAACAACATAGCTTTAAGAGCTAATTCAGTATTGAGACCTGTTCTTATACCATTAACTATTTTATCTATATTATCATGCACTTGAAAAAGGTATTTAATTGGTAATCTAGATAATAAGTTACTTAAAATCGAGTGATTTTCTATTTCCTGGCTATTTACATCGCCAGCTCCCAAGCAACTGTGAATCGTTTTTCTAACATTATAGGAAAACCACATTAATGCTAACTCTAAATCATCATTGATCCATCTGTCTGCGAGGTCTTGAGGATCTAGGTTTTTATCAAAAATGCTTGCCAATAGTTCAATATATTCCTTATCACGAGTAATAAAATCATTGTGATATAACTTCATCGCTTGAAACGGCAAGCCGCTTGATAGAGAAAGTAGATTTAACCATTCTATTTTACTTACTGATTGATCAAGATTACTCAGCCATGGAAGGATTTCTGAATGGCTAGGTGTGGATACGTTAAGCACCTGACAACGACTACGGATTGTAGCTGGTAGTAAAGCGGGATTACCAGTGGTCAAAAAGAGGTAAGTATTATCTGTAGGTTGCTCCAATGTTTTGAGAAGAGCGTTGGAGGCAGACAAATTCATATGTTCTGCATTTTCTATAATTGCTATTTTAGGCCCTTGATCGTAACTAGTGAGAGAAAGTGGCTCAATAATATCATCACGTATTTGGTCTACTGATATATCCCTCTTATCTGGTTCTAAGTAAATCCAATGAAGATCAGGATGATATTCATGCATCTCATGCCTTGTAGTAATTGCATCCTCTGCTTCTACCGCATCCATAATAATCGGCGTTTGAGCATTTGAATGAAGTAGTTCATTTGAAATATTTAATGCTAAATTAATTTTGCCAATACTTTTGCGACCACACAGTAACCACCCATGTCCTAATCGCCCTTTTAATTTAGCCTGCTCAAATTGCTTTAATGATGAAACTAACCAAGGACATATTTTGAAAAACAATGAGTTTTGACTAGTGGCACTAATCATTTGAGAGTTGCTTATATTGTGCAATGAACTGTTTAAGAACAGTAATTATTTGTAGATTCACACTCTTAATGGAGGCTGATGCATCAATAATTTTAATACGATTTTTCTGATTTTTTGCTAAATCAAGATATATATTACGTACTTTTTTGTAAAAAGATTCGCTTTCATCTTCGAAGTAGTCTAGATCACGATTAGATATTCTATTTAAACCAATCTTTGGAGGCGCATCTAGCAATAAAGTTAGATCTGGCTCCAGTCCGTTTTGAATATAATTTTGCAATGAATCCAGCCAATCCATGGAAACATTCCTACCGCCACCTTGGTATGCAAATGTCGCATCAGTGAATCTATCTGAAATAACCCAGCTTCCATTTTGAAGGGCAGGCAAAATAACTAGATTAAGATGGTGGGCTCGCGCAGCAAACATTAACATGGTTTCTGTTTCTGCCGATAATGTTCCTGCCTTACTTTCCAGGATTAACTTTCGTATTTTTTCGCCAAGTAATGTTCCACCTGGCTCGCGCGTAATAATTACTTTATGGCCTTCGTTAGCAATGAATTCCTTAACAAAGCTAATACATGTTGATTTTCCAACACCTTCTAGCCCTTCAATTGTTATAAAAGCTCCTTTCATGCTATTAATGAGCGTCTTCCATGATCTGTAGATATCTTTTCACTGCTTTGTTGTGCTCTTCAAGTGTGCTAGAAAAATAATGGCTGCCATCTATGTTTCCGGTAGCAACAAAATAGAGTGCTGACCCAATCTCAGGGTCTACTGCAGCTGAAAGAGACCCCTGCCCTACTAGAGATATAGGTGTTGGAGGGAGCCCATGTCGGGTATATGTATTATAAGGAGTGTCATTAGTAAGGTTTTCTCGGTTCAGGTCCCCTTCAAATTCATTTCCTAATCCATAAATAACAGTAGGGTCAGCCTGTAATCTCATATTCAACTCCAATCGCCTATGAAATACTCCAGAGATAATCTTACGCTCACTTGCAAGTTTTGATTCTTTTTCAATAATAGATGCTAGTATCAAAGCTTCATAAGGGTTTTTTAGACCACTTTCAGACGTTTTATTTGCCCAGCTTGACTGCAGCCTATCGTTAAGAGCAGTATTAGCCTGCTTAAGCACTTCTAGCGCTTTAGTGTTTCTTGGAAAACTGTACGTATCAGGAAAGAACTGGCCTTCAGGGTGTAGATCTGGTCTGCCAAGGTCAGTCATAACCATTTCACTTTTAAAGTCGTTGCTATCTATAGCGCTATTATTTTGTAAAGCAGTTACAACATCTGAAAAAGTCCAGCCTTCTACAAATGTAATTTGGTGGAGATAAACTTGACCGTTAACTAGTTGCTCCAATAATTCCCTAGCAGTAGTTTCAGGTCTGATTAGATACTCTCCCGCCTGAATACGTGTCGCTTCCTGACGCATCCGTGCATATATTGAAAATAATGAGGGGAATTCAATGATATTTCTATCATCCAATTCTCTGGCAACTGATGAAAGTGAAGCGCCCTGGTTTATTTCTAGCCATTCTCCCGTCTGCGCTAAATTCATTGGTGAACTTAAGTTTCGCCATCCAAAGCTTACAACCAAAAAACTAAATCCTATAAACACCAGAATGGCTAATGAGCTTTTTTGTAATTTGGTTCTCATTGTGCAGTAACAATAGACTGGCAACCAAGCAAATAGTAGTCCCAATTGAAACGATCACTAAGCATCATCTGTCATTATCTGACTAATGAATAATATTCAAATATACGAACCTTTATCAAGTCGGCTGTTTAAAGATTACGGTTCCGTTAGTGCCACCAAAGCCAAAAGAATTTGATAGTGCTACATTGATATTTGATTCACGTGCAGTATTTGCAGTGTAATCAAGGTCACATTCAGGGTCTTGATTTTCGATATTAATTGTTGGTGGAATAACTCTTTCTTGGAGAGCTTTAACTGTAAAAATAGCTTCTACTGCCCCAGCAGCACCAAGCGTATGTCCTGTGGTAGATTTAGTAGAACTTACCGCCAATTTTTTCGCATGTTCTTTAAAGGTAAGTTTTATGGCTAGCGTTTCTGCAACATCACCTAATGGTGTCGATGTTCCATGTGCGTTAACATAATCTACGTCTTCTGGGTTTAATTTAGCATCATCTAGAGCCATGCGCATGCATAGATCTGCGCCAGAGCCATCTTCTGTCGGAGCAGTTATATGATGGGCGTCACCAGTCATAGCGCAGCCTATCAATTCTGCATAAATGTTAGCTCCTCTTTTGATTGCATGATCGTACTCTTCGAGTGTAAGGCACCCCGCTCCATCACTTAATACAAACCCATCACGGTCTCTATCCCAAGGTCGACTGGCGCCCTGAGGGTCTTCATTGCGGGTAGAAAGAGCACGTGCTGCACAGAAACCACCAATACCTAATGGAGTAGTTGCGTATTCTGAGCCTCCAGCCAGAATAACGTCCGCATCACCCATTGCAATTAATTTTGCCCCTAACCCAATACAGTGAGTAGATGTCGCACATGCCGTGACAAGCGAAAGATTTAGTCCTTTCATCCCATATTTAATCGATACGTGCCCAGAAACCATATTTACAATACTACCGGGAACAAAAAACGGAGAAATACGACGAGGGCCATTATTTAAATATTTTTCGTAGTTTTGCTCAATTGTATGAATTCCGCCTATACCAGAACCCATTATCACGCCAAATCGATGAGCATTGTTTTCGGCAACTATTAACCCGGAATCTACAAATGCTTCTTCGCAGGACGCAATTCCGTAATGCATGAATTTGTCGGATTTACGAGCCTCTTTGGCTGGCATATAGTCTGTAATATCAAAATCTTTTATTACACCGCCTATGCTTGTAGCAAAGCCAGATGTATCGAATGATTCGACCTTTGTAATACCACTGATACCATCTCTGGCATTTTCCCAGCCAGATTGAACATTATTGCCAGTCGGAGCAATTAGCCCTAATCCTGTTACAACTACTCTGCGTCTAGTCATAGCAATGACCAATAAACCTTTGTTTCAAATGAAGCAAAGAACAGGCTATGAAGTCGATTAACTATCACCTTTTGCCGCATTGACATAATCAATTGCGTTTTGAACCGTAGTGATTTTTTCTGCTTCTTCATCAGGGATTTCAGTTTCGAACTCTTCCTCTAAAGCCATTACAAGTTCAACCGTATCAAGAGAATCTGCACCTAGATCATCCACAAAGGATGCGTCATTATTTATTTCGTCTGCTTTAATTCCAAGCTGCTCTGCAATAATTGATCTGACTTGATCTTCTCGACTACTCATGTATTTATTCCCCTCAGTATATGAGAGGCCGAACCAATGGTTCGGCCACGTGGCGCGTATTGTAGTTGAATCAACGAAACCCTTCTATACCTTATATAATATCTTTTAATATCAATAACATAGTGTCATGGTATTTATACAAATTAAGCTAAACCACCATTAATACTAATAGTCTCTCCTGTAATATAACCTGCTGCATCTGAGGCCAAAAATACTACAGCAGAGGCTATATCTGCCGGATTACCCAAACGGCCCGATGGAATTTGGGTCTGCAGCATCTTTTTTTGCGATTCCTCTAATTCAGAAGTCATGTCCGTTGTTATGTAGCCTGGTGCTATTGTATTGACAGTTATTTGTCTCGAAGCAACTTCTTTTGCTAAAGATCGACTGAATCCGATCATTCCAGCTTTTGCTGCTGCGTAATTAGCCTGACCTGGATTACCTATTAAACCTACAACAGAAGTTATATTGATAATCCTGCCAGTACGGGCTTTCATCATGCCTCTAAGTGAGGCTTTACAAATCTTGTATAACGATGACAGGTTTGTTGATATAACTTCATCCCATTCATCTTCTTTCATACGCATAAGTAGATTATCCCTTGTTATTCCAGCATTATTAACCAAAATTGTTGGGACTAAGTTGAGCTCTTTTAATTTTAAAAATAATGTCTCAACTGACTCTGAATTACTTACATCTAATACCATGCCCATACCTTTGAAACCTGCATGGCCTAGAGATTTTGTTATTTTTTCTGCGCCTTCTGATGAAGTTGCAGTACCAATAACATTGGCACCCTGGTGTCCTAAGCCTTCCACAATAGCCTGACCAATTCCTCTGGACCCACCGGTAACTAGAGCTACTCGATCTTTTATACCCGGCCAAACTCCCAATTCAGACAAATTCATGGTTTCTCTCTTTCTATACAATAGTATGAAAAGTAATTATATAACCAGCTAATCAACTTAAAGGAGATATTACTTGTTATCGTTAGTCTATTTGGATCTATATGTATCCATTAACTGAAAGGTATTTATGATATCTTCAGCATAATAATAACCTAGTTATGTCCAAGGAAGTTCTATGTGCGAATTGAAGTCACCAGCTAAAGAATATCAAAGAGGCTTTACCCTCATAGAAGTAATGGTAGTTGTTGTGATTATTGGCTTGCTTGCAGCAATCGTTGCTCCAAATCTCATAGGTAATATTGACCGGGCAGCTGTAACGCGCGCTAGAAGCGATATTCGGAGTATAGAAACGGCATTAAATTTATATAGGTTAGACAACTTTAGGTACCCAAATACACAACAAGGTCTAGAAGCATTAATTTCAAATCCTGGTGATTCGATAGCTCCAAATTGGAAGGCCTATCTCAACAATATTCCATCAGACCCATGGAACCAACCCTATCAATACCAATATCCGGGACAAAATGCAGAATTCGACCTTTACTCATATGGAGCGGATGGTCAACAAGGCGGTGAAGACATAAATGCTGATATCGGAAACTGGAACCTCGACTAGTAAAAACCAATTCTGTGCACCAGAATTTTGTATATCTCCAAGAGGTTTTTCCTTAATTGAAGTATTGGTGGTTATAACAATCATTGGTATTTTTGCAGGCACTGCCATACTTTCTTTGGGTATTTTAGGTAGCGACAGGCAGATCCAACGCGAAGCAGTTAGATTACAAACTATGATTCAACTGCTTGCCGATGAATCAGTAATGGAAGGTCGTGATTACGGTATTTTGTTTTCTGAGTCAGGCTATAGGTTTTATATATATGACTATCAGCGATTGCTTTGGTTAGACCCTATTGGAGATAGTTTTTTGGCTGAACATGAACTCGAAGAGCCTATATCTGTTGATCTATATTTAGAAGATCAGCGAGTCATTCTGGAGTCAGAGTTCAATGAGGAGTTTCAGGTTATGCCTGAACCTCAAATCATCATTTATTCAAGTGGGGAATTAACTCCGTTTAAAAGTATCTTTTACAGGGGGTTTAACGAGGTTCAATTTGTTGTTACTGGCCAAATTAATGGCCTAATAGATATTGCTGAACAGGTATAAGATGGGTTTAAAGGCTCAAATCCAAGGGTTTACATTATTAGAGACCCTTGTCTCTTTGATTATAGTAGGCATGGGAATGATGGCTGTAAATGCACAACTTAATCGTTATGTTTTAAGTACTAATTTTATAGAAGAAAAAAACATGGCTAGTTGGGTTGCATCTAATCAAGTCACTTTAATGAGCATAAGCCCTCAATGGGCTCCCCTCGGCGAAAGTGAAATAGATATTGAAAATTATGCTGGAAGAAACTGGGTACTAGAAATAGAGGTTTCTGAAACTCCGGTGACGAATCTCCGCCGTGCAGACATACATGTTTACCTTAGCAACAATAGAGACAGGCTCATTCATACCATTTCAGCACTACTAGAACCGCCTCCGCCCGAAAATTTTACTCCAACAAGTTGGGCGACGACATCAATAACAGAAACCTCCCCATGAATAGTTCAAAGGGATTTACGCTCATAGAGCTTCTCGTTGCAATGTCTATTGTGGCGATCATTGGAGTAATAGCACTGGGAGGCTTAAATATCGTACTTCAACAACAAACAATGGCAGAAGAACGCGCAGAACGATGGCGAGAAATTCAATTTGCTATGCGAATGATTGCGCAAGACCTCTCACAAATTCATCCACGAACAACACGTGATGAAATGGGTCAAGGTCGCAGACCAAGCGTACAAGTAAACCCAAATCAATTATATGCTCTAGAGTTTAGTCGAGGTGGTTGGGCGAATCCTGTCAATTTGCCTAGAGGAAACGTACTAAGGGTTGCATATGATTGGGAAGCAACAGATAACACACTAGTCCGCTATCACTGGCCAGTAATGGACAGAACTCTTCAGACATTGCCTATACGCACGGATCTTCTTAGCGGTGTAGAAGAACTTGAAATAAGTTTATTGGACCAAGCCAATCAGTGGCACTTAGGTGAGTGGCCTCCATTTAACAATGGAGCAGCTAACAATAATTTAATGACAACACCTCGTGCCATACGTTTTCAATTTCGTTTAAATGATTATGGCAGTATTTGGAGAACTATAGAGACTGGCGGATGATTTGCACTAAAAAAAATGATAGTGGAGCTGCTCTCTTGACGGCAATGCTGGTTGTCGCATTAGGTACGGTTATTGCGGTAAATATGATGTGGAGCACTAGTCTTGATTTAAGGCGCACTACATCAGCTCTTGCTAATGACCAAGGCCTCCTATATTTGCAAGGTGCAGAAGCTTGGGCTGGGGATATTCTAAGAGCTGATCTTATTGAAGCAGGAAATAGCGATCATTTAGGCGAACAGTGGGCAGCAGAATTACCTCCAATACCTATCGATGGAGGATTAATTTCAGGTCGCCTTGAAGACCTTCACAGTAAATTTAATTTAAACAATCTAGTGTATGGTGGGAATGTTGATGAATTTTCGCAAATTCAATTTGAACGCCTACTTTCGCTACTAGGGTTAGACCCAAGGTTAGCTGGTGTTGTAATCGACTGGATCGATCCGGATATCGATGTGACCTTTCCATATGGTGGAGAAGATAATGTTTATACAGGCAGGTTGCCACCTTACCGTACTGCCAATTCAATAATTACTACCCCTACCGAGTTACTTGCTATATCAGGTATAGACCGGGACAGTTACAGAACATTATTACCTTATGTTACAGCAATTCCAACTGGGTCTACTTTGAATGTAAACACTGCATCTGAATATATTCTAGCTTCATTATCGGATGATATAGATATCAATCTTGGCACTCAGTTGGTTCAAGAACGTGGTCTAGCAGGGTTTGTTGATATTAATTCTCGTTTTCAGCAACTAGTTGAGCCCGAAATATTCTCACGTATTAGCACTATCAGCAGATATTTTCTTTTAACTGCGACAGTAACACTTGGGACACATCAATTTACTATGTACTCTCTGCTTGAGAGAGATAGTAGTGGTATTGTTCGCTCTATGTTTCGTAGTATGGGAGTCCAGTAGTAGTGTCTGAATACCTAGTTATTCGACTTTTTGATAATCCATCACATGCACAATGGATGGTTCTGGATTCTTTTGCACAAAATCTTACTCCATTCAAAACCGGTGCTTTATCAGAGATAAGTATTGAGGCTGAAAATCGAAAAGTAATCCTTGTTTTACCGGCTATAGAGGTACTTACAACCCAAATAACGTTACCTGTAAAAAACCGATCAAGAGCAATAAAAATGCTCCCATATTCACTTGAGGAATACATTGCTGACGATATTGAAAATATGCACTTTGCGCTAGGAGAACGTAATGATGACGGTAAAACTAATGTGTCTATCGTTTCAAGACATTCATTAGACAATTGGTTACAACAATGCGCAGATGTTGGAATAGTGCCAAATTTTGCTTATTCAGAAAATGAAGGTATACCAAAAATTCCAGGCAACTTAGTGATTATCTTAGATGATGGGCTAACCTTCGTGCAGACAGATACATACATATCTTTTGTGCTTGAGGAACCCTCCTTAATAAATGTCTTAGAGTTATTAAAAAATAGCAGCATTAAAGATGAAAGCTTACGGCATCTTTTGATTTACACAGATAATGATGGATATGAGCGATATAAGACTGAGCTACCAGAATTGCAGCATCGGACCTCCAGTGTTGATGCCGAACTAATAGCAGACGGACCTTTGTCTATTTTCTCTTCAACACTGATCCAAAGCCCAGGATGTAATTTGCTGCAAGGAAAATATGCGCCTAAATCTAATTGGAATCAATGGCTTAGACCATGGAAATTTGCGGCATGTCTACTTCTAGCGCTTGGTATTTTGGCTATTCTAAATGAAGGAGGACGTTATATGGTGTTACGAAATCAACATCAATCAATATCATCCTTAATAGAATCTCGCTGTAACTCAAGCTTTCAGATATCTGAGATAACAGAGTGTCAATCAGAAATCACAAGACGACTAACATCTACAAATAATTCAATAAATTCAGCATTAGAACCAACCTTTTTACACGTTCTAAGCACGTTGTCTGGTGCTACCAATAAAGAAGACGTAATAGAAGCATTAACTTACCGTAACGGAGTTATGGACCTAAGGATTGATGCCGCAACAGCTACTACTTTAGATGAACTTGCCAGAAACGTGTCCTCTAATAGCTCATATTCAGCAACCATTCAATCAGCAAATCCTGTTCAAAACAGAGTGCAAGGTCGACTTCAGATTGTAGGAGAAACTAATTAAATTGTGGTTTGACAATCTTCTTCCTAGAGAACAGATATCGATCATAGCTGGATGCAGCATAATATTGATTATATTAACTTGGGCGTTTGCGTGGAATCCGTTAAAAAATAGTAGTGACGAATTAAATATTTCAATCATAGAAAAAAATGATTTATATGCTAGTCTAGCTCAAGTTGAGTCAATACAGATAACTACGCCTAGGTACCCGCAGTCTTCTGTAAATCAATCTCTCGTTGTCCTTGTAGATCAAACCCACCGAAATCATGGATTGAATGGGACATTATCCCGTAATCAACCAGAAGGAGTTGACGGTATACTTGTAGCGTTCCAACGATGTTCATTTGATCGGCTCATTGGGTGGCTTGGAGATATGCAGGATAACTATGCAATAAAAGTTGAATCGGCAAGTATTGATAGCTCAATCGAGCCAGGGCTAGTCAATGCAACATTAGTGTTACGCAGAACCTGATGATGATAAAAAGGAACTGGCTATTACTTATTGCTTTTCTTTCATTTGCAACTTTTCTTATTAGTAATTTTCCTGCATCTACTGCCTATAATTGGCTAAACCCTCCAGAATTACGATTAATAGGAATACAAGGAACTATATGGTCTGCTCAAGCAAGACAAGGGTCTATTGGCGAGTTTTATTTTGAAAATTTACGTTTCCAATTGAACCCATGGCAGACCTTACTTTTGCGGTTAGAGGGGAATATCCATGCAAATTTTCCCGGTGGATCCATTAATAGTAATTTTATACTCTCGAATAACCAAATAGTTTTTATGTCACTACGTGGCGAAACGACGATTTCTGCTTTACGAAACTTTTTACCAATCCGTGGAACTGAAGGTCTAGTAAGTTTTGATCTATCGGAAGTAATTTTATTAGAAGGAAGATTGGTTAATGCAGTTGGCAATCTTCACCTCTCAGGTCTAGCCGTTCCTCCATTGGTTTATAACGGCTCTGGTAATTTAATATCTTTGGGAAATTATCAAATTAGTTTTGACAAAAAAAATAACGGATTAGGCGGAAGTTTTACCGATCAAGGAGGACCCATGGATGTTTCTGGAAACTGGAGTCTTAACTCTGATCAGGAGTTTTTTATAGAAGGATCATTAAAAACTCACCCTAATGCTGATTCAGCATTAATACAGGGAATTACTTTCATGACCAGTGAGCCTGATGAATTGGGAAACCGTAAATTTAGTTTTGCTGGAAGTCTTTGAGGCATTCCCAATCCATTGGATTAGTGATGAATTTCAGGAGTCCAGCTTTGAAATGCCTGAAGTAGAGGGAAATACAACCCCACTTTGATGTTTGTGTTATCCATTTTTGAATAAGCTTTTGCATAAAGCTCTAGTTGCCCTTTGTAACGGTTAAGTTCTGATTCAAGAAACTCATCTTTCGAACCACCTTCATGACTGCTAGTTTTATAATCAATTATCCAACGAGTACCGTGTTCATCAATAAATGTTCGATCAATGCGTAATTGCTGCAATACGTTATTATGAAGAAAATTGATGATGTGCTCAGAACTACTCTCATTGTGTTCCTGCAATATCCAAAGTCCGGTTGAATCCTCCATTATTTTTACAAGAGCTTGTTTTACACGATTAACAGATTGATCAAGATGAGGCTTATGGACACCTAGCATTCTTAATTTAAATTCAAATTCGGATGAATTCTCAATTATTCTTTTTGGCGACCAATTTTTTATGCCATCAATTGTAATTCTATGAAGCAACTCATGCACTACGGTTCCAACTTGTATTGCAGATTGACTAGCCCATGAGTATTCAACCTTTTCAGGTGGTTTGCTGATAATATTTTCTGTATTTAATATTTTTGGCAGCATCTTGAGTCTTCTAAGAACAGGGGTGATTGAAGAGTTTTGTTTTTCTAATTTTTCTATTGGTTTAACACTCTCTTTAAAATTACAATTAAGTGATTCCCAGATGCGTGAAAATAATGAAGAATTTGGGGGTCTATTACCTTTAATTTGTCCTACTAAATGTAGTCTTTTTCGTGCTCTTGTAGTTGCCACATATAGCAAACGGGATTCCTCTGATTGATTTTTTATCCGTTCCATTTTTTTAAGCCAACTTAATAAGTTATTACCTGAATTAGACGCTTTAACGTTGCTAGCTAATAAAATATTACGCTTTCCTTTACGATCAAAGCGCTCTAACCAATAAAGTCCTCTTCGACTCTTTCCTGGGCTTAACTCTCTTCCTAAACCGAGTACTATCACTGAATCAAATTGCAGGCCCTTTGCTCGATGAATAGTCATTATTTCTACACCACAAGTACCTTGCGTAATATTAGACACCTTATGAGCACTAAAATATTTTTCTAATTCATCAGTACTATTTAAATCTGAGTTTAAATCAAGTTTAGATAGCGCTATAAAATATTCTTTAGAAAAATTTAATTCATCAATTGACTCAATGGATTTATGCCCCCCCATACTTTTCCAAGTACGCTCTATCCATACATCTAGTGTGTAATAAGATCGAGTGTGGAATGCGTATTCAATAAGCTCTCGTACCCTTATTAAACGGTTTTTACTGTCAATAGTTAATGAAGAGATACGTTTCTTATCATGCATTAACTCCCAAATAGCACTGCTACTATCATCTCCGCAAAGCTTCTGTAGATCAGATAGTGTAAGGCCGCACCACGGAGATCTTAATAATGATAACCAAGCAATACGATCACCTAGATGTGTCAGAGCGCGAGTTAATCCAATTAAATCTTGAATAACTTGTTGTTGACTTAGTGATTCAATTTCTACTGCACGAACTGGTATCTGATGTGATTTCAAGACAGCCATTAAATCTGATAAGTGACCACGGTTTCGAACAAGTATCGCTAATGTCTGATTTGGATATTTAGAACACTCTTCTCGTACAATCTGCCCTACTTTAATAATTTCTTCATCTTTATAAGATTCTCGCAATACATGGACGTTTACAAATTCATCTTGTTCTTTCAATCTAGCAGGGTCTGGCATACACGGTGTGAATTGTGCTGCTCCTACTTTAAAGTCATCTTGTTCAGGGAAAACGTTAACAAAAGTCTGGTTAACCCAACTAATAATGTCAGGACAGCTCCTATAATTTGTCTCTAAAGTTAATGGTCTGCAGGAAATATTTCCTAGACCATATTTCCTAACATTTAGAAACAGAGACATCTCAGCATTACGAAATCTATAAATAGACTGCATTGGGTCACCAACAAGAAATAATGATCGTCCATCTCCAGACTGCCATCCAGCAGTTAAGAGTTCTAAAAATCGTATTTGAGATTGCGATGTATCTTGGAATTCATCAACCAAGATATGTTTGATTTTTCTATCAAGTGCAAGCAATAGATCCGAAGGCTCAGTTTCAGCGCCTAATGCCTGCTTAGCTGTGATAGCTGTCTCTACAAAATCTACTAAATTATTTTTCTCGAAATATATTTTAAGTTCTGCAGTCAGATATCGTAATATTTTGCACAGAGAAGTTAGCAGAGCTTCATCTTCATCAGTTAAGAAAGGTTGTGGCAAATCAATTATGGTCATTAATAGTTTTGATATGCCATGATACCCAGAGCATTGCTTGATCATATTTTTAAATTGATCATACATTTGAATATGTTCTTTATAAAAACCAACATGATGTAACCCCTTGTTACGCCAGGCTCCATCTTTAGTTAATAAGAGTTTTCCAAGTGCTTGCCATATCTTTATATCACCAGATATAGGCTTGGGGTTTCCATTGAGTTTTAAGAATGCTTGAGAATCAGATAAATCCTTAAATGTGTCTGATTTTGTATTTTCAATCGCAAATTCTAATAATGTAATTAATTCGGCTAGAGTTTTTTCGGGTATGATTTCCGATAGTTCTTTTAGTTCATCTTCAATAAGATTTACAGTAGCTTGATTGATAGAGTTTACTAACTGAATTGGCTGATCGAAAATAATATATTCTAACCATTGATCACGACTGCTTAATAAGTTTGCAAGAAGGCCGACTAGTTCACTATAGTTAAAATTCAAATGCCTTATGACTATTATTAAGTCATCAGAAAGTTCATCACTATCATTAATTCGGCTAACTAGTTTTTCAGCTACACTCAAATAGACATCGTTAAATCTATCAGTATCAATTACCTTACTATCGGCAATGCCTCCTGATAAAAGCGGCATTTTTTTTGCAACCCTTAGATTTAAAGCATCTAAGGTTTCAATGGTTAAACGCTGCGGTTGTTCGGCAATATTCCAGTCATTTGAAGCGCTTTTTTTTAGTACATCTAATGCCAGATAAAATGTTTTTTTATTGTGTTCGTTATCCGGAATCACACCTTTATTTGCATTTTTTAGCGCGCATACGATTCTATGACGCATCTCAGCCTCAGCCTTTCTTGTAAAGGTTATAGCAATAACCTCTTCAGGTATGTCAACTGAAGCAAGAAGAGACAAATAGCGCTGTATCAAAAGTTCTGTCTTCCCTGATCCAGCTGGCGCTTGAACAATAAAAGATTGGTTCACATCTAATGCAGTCAACCGTGCGTCTTTATCACTTCCCATTAAGGTCTTTCTCCTTAACACGGTTAATTTTCAATTGTTCGTATACACGAGTTAAAGGAGCATAATCTCTTTCTGCTAATTTTATGCTTTCACTAAAGATTCTAGAGTCTCCTTGAATATACTCATCTACAAGTGTTTCTATTTGATCTTTCCATATAATTAATTGATCGTCCCAAGACCTTTCTAAAGGCAAAACTTTTGGTCTACCAGGAAACAATTCTTGTGGCTCCCAGTAACCGTCGTAGACAACTGTATCTGGAGCTAAGGTAGCTATTATGATCCCTGCTGTTTTATCGGCTGAACATAAAACATACAACGGTAACTGAACATCCCCTAGTCTTTTATTAAACCATTTTAGCGATGATCTGTTACCTGTTTTGTAGTCAATAATAACGTTTATTTTCGTACCGTCAGGCATATGTAATTTATCAATTCGATCCATTTTATAAGTGACTTTAAATCCTAAGATTTTATGAACTCTTTCTTGTTCTAATTCAGATACATCAAAAACAGATCGCTTAATTTCAGTTTCGAATGCTCTATTTAGTATTAAATTCATACGTTTGGTTTGTAATGAATAAATGGTTCGAAGATACGAACTTGTTTTGCCAAACATTTCTTCGAGCGCAAGGGAAATTGCAGCAGAAATATTTTTATCACGCTCTTCGACTGTCCATTTTCGAACATCAGGCTTACAGGGCTTATCTTGCATAAGTAAATGCATAGCACGATGAACTGCAATACCGTGATTCTTTGGGCTAACTCCAATAGTTATTTCTTCAAGAGAGTTTGTGCCTAGCCTTCCATCAAAAAAAGCCCTTAAAGGGCATTCTGATTGTATATCTAATAATTTAGTGCCGCCTTTAATTAGATCTCCTACAAGAGCTGGAGGCTTATCAGTTATAACCTCTATTTCATTAGTATCTAATTTATCGCATATATCAAAAACTGATGAACTCTTTAACTTTGAATTAGTAGTTTCTGGGTAAGTCATGATGAGTGAGCTCGGTCCAATTTGAAGTTCATCCGAGGTTTCGTGCCAACTGAAGGTAACTTGAGGGGAAAGTCTAAGTAAACGGTTGATTGAATCGATCGATTGGCTTAATGCTTGTTTTGGCGTCGCCAAAGGCATATTCAAATCTCTTTGAAGTTGTAGCGGTATAAGAGGGTTCGGGTTTGCGGCCATTGGCCAACGATTGTCAGTTAAACCTGTGGCCCAAATGTTTGTATAACCATATCCAACAGAGTCTAAGTTTTGAAAAAGAAATATTCCGTTTATTGGCAACGCTTCATTAGTACGTTTATTAACTAAAATATTTGTTAATTCATTTATGGCCCTGGATATTGAAATTGGTCCGATTACAACTGTAAGTTGAGCGAACTCATTAAGCGCCGATTCCCAACAAGACACTCCAGGTGTTTGCAACGTCTGTGCCTGCCAACCTAGAATTTGCAAAAGATCTACCCATATATCTACCCATTGAGATGGAACTAAAGACGTATTAACTGGAGGAATTCTTTTTATACACTTCTGCAAAGCCTGCTCTAATTTAGGGTCTTCTTTTCTAAGGTAATCTGAAAGTCCACCTCCTTGGAATGCATCTAAAAAACGTAGCTGTGTTTGAATGCTGCGGCGAAGATTTGCCTCTATTATCCCGCGCCGTGCAAGGCAAATCGTATCAGAACTAAAAAGTGGATTTCTAAGTAATCTGCTAAAATCATAAAAATTGCCTTCACGACTGAACAGAGATAGAACAGTCAAAGCACTACCAACAGTTGGATCTATTTCATTAGTATTGGTCCTAAAATCATAAAAACCATAACCATCAGTGCCTAGCTGTTCATTATCAGATCCTAAAATGCTATTAAGTAATTGATAGATCTCTTTATATTTTGATGTCAATGATGGAATAACCAGCGCTAAACGCTCTTTTGGGTCTGCTTCAATTTTCTCTTTAGCCCATATTGCCGCTGTTGTTATCTCCTCTATCTCATCGTGAAACATAATTCGACTGCAATTAATTTTTCTATCAATTGGAGACCAGTTCTTAATATTGACGGTTTTCTTATTCAACTCCTTTAAAAGTAAGGCCTGACTGGGATTTGCATCTATTTCCGCCCAAATTGTTCGAATTATTGAGTCAGTTTTATGAGTTATTCCATTTCTTATCGCAATCTCTGCGTTAGCTGCGTCTATCCACCCCTCATCTTTTAATCTTAATTCATACTGTGTTTTCCATTTAATAAATTGATTTACTTCGCGATTTTTTGACCATGGTTCTAAGTCTTTTAGATCTAGCGCCCACTTGTGTAGTAATTCAGAGGCATTGATTGCCCAATTAACTACATTTGATGTACCGATTAATCTATGTGAAATTGAGGAGCGCTCGATAATATTTTGCCAAATTACCCGCGCTTGTGAACTATTGATTAATTGCCTAGTTACTTTCATTTCAGACAATGCATATAGATCTCGTACCCAACCTTGATAGCTCACTACAGATGGAGCATCCCAGGCTGTAGAGTCGACATTAAGGGAATTTCGAGCCAAATAAATGCTCGTTTGCTTTGCCAAGACTGAACTAGGCGCGACTATTGTTGACGCTGTTACAAGTTCTTCATTTGATATATTATTATTTATCAAGTATTTATAGATACTATATTATTCTGTTTCTAGATTTAGTGGGCGTTCACTGATTTTAATTAACATATCTTCAATCCTTTTCAAGGCATCTCGCAATATGTCTTTATCTGGGAGTATAGTTATTCGAAAATGACTATTGTAATCAGTATTGAAACTAGAACCTGGTGCGACTAAAACATGCTTTTCTTCAAGCAATTCCAATGCAAATGAATCATCATCAAAATAAGGTAATTGCTCAGTTTTTACCCCTATAAAAGCATACATTGAGCCGCGAGGAGCAACTAAAGAGAGGTAACGAGAATCTCTTACACTTTCTGTTACTGCCTTACGAGACTCATAAAGACGCCCTCCGGGTGAGCACAATTCTCCTATACTCTGAAACCCACCAAGCGCTGTTTGTACCGCCCATTGGCCGGGTACATTGCTGCACAATCGAAGCGCCGCTAATAAATCCATTGCCTGAAGAAATTCGCTCGATCTTTTCAATGCTCCGCTAAATGCTACCCACCCAACTCTATAACCACAGGCTCGATAGACTTTTGATAGTCCACTATATGTTGCACACAGTGCATTTTTGCAAAGTGTGGCCATAGGGATAAACTCAGCTTCTTCGTAAACCATTTGATCGTAAATTTCATCGCTAAGTACTACCAAATCATTATCCTCAGCAATTTTTGCAAGTCCTAATAAACATTCTCGGTTATACACTGAGCCAGTTGGATTATTTGGATTAATAATAACTATTGCACGTGTGTTTTTATTGACTAATCTCCTAACCTGGTCAGGATCTGGCATGTACCCACGACTTTGTACGCATGGGTAATACACTGCTTTACCCCCATTCAATACCGTGGAAGCAGTCCATAACGGGTAATCAGGACTGGGAATAAGAACCTCATCGCCTGGGTTTAGAAGTGCCCGCAAAGTAAGGTCGATAAGTTCACTTACTCCGTTACCTATAAAAACCTCATCTGACGTTATATCCATAATCCCACGTTCTTGCTGCTGCATAACTACAGCTTCACGAGCTGGAAATATCCCTTTTTGACCACAGTAAGCCTCACTAGAATTTAGATTTTCAATCATAGCAAGTCGCATTGTTTCTGGTGCACGAAAACCAAAAAGACCTGGATTTCCAATATTCAAAGATAATATCTCGTAACCTTGTCTTTCTAATTGAAGTGCTCGTTTAGCCAAGTTTCCTCGGATTTCATAGCGAACACCTTTCAAAGCATTACTGGTTTTAATATCTTTAGTATTCGGAGTCATTTTACTTTTAAAATAAAATTAGTTATTTAGAGTATTAAACATGATGTGTTGCAAAAGGCCAATAAAAACACAAACGCCATTACTATTTAATCAGATTTAGATATTGGGCAGTTTACATCCTTAATCCATTCGCTCCATGAGCCAATATATATTCTTAAATTATCCAAACCTGCAACATCAGCTGTAAACGCTAAGTGGCAAGCTGTGACACCAGAACCGCACATTGCGATTAAGTTGGTTTGCCTTCTGAGATGATTTTTTAGCACATGCTTCAATTTAGCACATTCAAGAAATTTACCATTAGAAGAAAGTGCCAGCGTATAAGGAAAATTTAAAGCCCCAGGTATATGACCAGCAATAGAGTCTATTGGTTCATTCTGCCCACTAAATCGGTCTTCTGAGCGTGCATCTAATAGAATCGCACCATTTTCCATCTCAGACAATAAGTCATCTTTATTGATAACCCAATGTTCATTTATTTTTCCTATAGTAAATTTAGCAGAAACAGGATGAACAATACCTTTTGCTAACTCAAATCCCGATTCTTGCCAATTCTGAATTCCACCATCAAGCAAATAATTATTTTTGTGACCTATCCATCCAAGCATCCACCAAAGTCGTGCAGCAAATGCGCCTCCAATATCATCATAGGCAACGACAGTGCTTGTATTTGATATACCCCATTTACCTAAAGTTTTTGAAAATAATTTTGGAATTGGCAAAGGATGGCGACCATCTAATGGCCCAGGATTTCTAGCTAAATCATTGTCAAGATTTGCATATAATGCATTAGGAATGTGTCCATTTTTATAAGCATTAAACCCAGCTTTAGGGTTGTCTAATTGGTAACGACAATCTATGACCACCCAATCATCATCATTTATATGTTCTTGAAGTGTACGTGAATCAATTAAATTAAATCGTTTATTTCTCATGCTTAGTTTAATAAAACGATAGAAATTTAACCTAACTCGGCTGTCTAAGATATTTGCTCTAAAAGTATTTCAGCAGAACTAACTTTAAACTCTCTTGGTTCTTCGACATTAAGGATTTTTACTACACCATTATCTATTAACATAGAAAATCGTCGACCACGCATCCCCATTCCGGCCACAGAGAGATCTAGCTCCATTCCTAATTGAGTTGTATAAGAACAATTTCCATCTGCTAACATTTTAATTTTATCGCAAGCGCCAGAAGATTGACTCCATGCATTCATAACATGAATATCATTCACCGATAAACAGCAAATAACATCAACACCATTCTTTTTTAGAGCAACTTCTTGCGATATAAATCCTGGTAGATGCTTTTTGTTACACGTAGGTGTAAATGCCCCTGGGACCGAAAATAATGCGATAACCTTATTCATACTAAATAAATGCATATTTAATGAATTTGGCTTATCACTTTCTATATGGACAACTTTACCTTCAGGGAGTTTATCGCCAACACTAATTGTCATCTTTACTTAACACTTTTTATAGCAAACTTAATTACACAAAAGCCCAGCACTCTAGGAGAGTAACTGGGCTTCAGTATTTAGTTCTATTATATATCTATTACTAACGAGCTAATGCTGCTGCGAGCTCTTCTTCTCGTGTTTCCTCTGCATCAACGAATGTGATCCAGCTATTAGCTGCATTTCGACTTCTAGAATCCTCCGCAGCTGATCTGAATGCTGTCCGAGCAGTGCCATATTCCTGCTGCTCAAATAGACAAGCTCCTAAGATCATATAAGCTTGATCTTCTCGCCGTAGTTCGCCCTTATCCAATGCTTCTCGTGCAGAGCCTACACAGTCTTCCCACCGCAATAGATTTTGGTATGACTGAGCTAAACGCAAGTCAATCTCGCCAGTTTCAGTTAGGTCTGCCGCTCTTACTAGAGGTTGAATCGCATTTTCATCCTCCTGAGCTAGCTGCCATGCTTGAGCTAAAATACGCCAGTTTGATTCACTAGATTCAATCGAACCATCCTCAAGTCCACTTTCCATTATGTATGCAGCTTTTATAGGAGCATCTGCTTGTAATAGTAATTGCGCGAGCTGGACCTGTTCATTACCTTGTTCTAGCCAACCTGCCTCATAGGCTACCTCATATAATCCAAGCTGAGCAGCATCATCCCCTTCTTGGCCATACATTGCCGATAGCTGAACAAAGTATTCTTCTTTTGGCCAAGTCTCGATAATTGTACGTAACACATCAATAACGTTTGGATAATCTTCTAATTCATAGTAAAAAACATTAAGCAAACGATACCAATTTTCCTGTAGCTCTCTGCCTTGAGCAGTTGCCACATCTATTGCTGTTAGTATTGGCCCTATACCAGCCTGGAAATCCTGCAACTGGTAATATATTTGTGCAAGCAAGACATATGAATCTGGACTTGGTGTTTCTTGCAGCAGAAACCAAGTATCTAACATGCCTACAGCATCAGCGTACCTCTCCTGCTGGAAATAAAGTTGAGTTAGCGTATATCTCACATTAGTTTCCATAGCCACTGGTATTTCAGGCTGATTTAATACCATCTCGTAGGCACGGATAGCTTCTTGATAGTTGTCTTGACCGAAGTATATAAATGCCCGGAAATTCCACATTTGAGCTAATTCATAGGCATTCAATCCACCCATGTTAGCCACACGCTCTAAAAGCTCCTCTGCGCATACAATATCATCTGCCTCAGCACATTCTTGTGCATCAGCAAGCCGCTGGTAGACACGGTCACGCATTGCGGGTGTTCTTCGGGTTTGAGCCTGCTCTAGATAAGACGGCCCATCTTCTTCTTCAGCTTCTTGTGCTATTACTAGCGGAGCAAAAAGATAACCAGTCAGGAGAGCTAATACTGCAGCACAAGATGTTAGGCGTAAGCCAGTCATTGACAATCTCCTATGGGCTATTTAGTAATCTCAAAAGTAATCTTATTTCGTACACCAGGCACTTCCACAGCCTGTCCATCAATCACTCGAGGCTTATATTTAAACTTTAATGCTGCCTCCATAGCCGCTCTTTCAAATAAACCGCTTGTAGACTCGACAACACTGACATCCCTCACGGTACCAGCAGGTGTAACAGTGAATTCCACTACTACATAACCCTCAAGGCCGCGATTTAACGCTCTAGCAGGATATACCGGCGCCACCTTAACAATAGGCAAGTATTCGCCATCGCTTATACCAAAACCAACACCCCCAACACTCATATCAGTGCTTATTTGTGGAGCTGATACTGAAACTGCCATAGAGTTATCAAAATTGTTAGCCATATCTGGAGTTGGCATCTCGGGCATTTCTTCAGGCTCAGGTGGCTTTTCTGGCTTTTCTTTCTTAGTTTCAATAACTTCATTACGTTCAACTCGAACAAAGTCTCCAAGCCTAAAATTCTCTGACTCTGTCATAGCGCTTCGACCAGTTGCTATAAGCAGCTGCATAATGAACAAAAGGCCAAATGTTATTCCAGTTCCAACACCAACTGCTGTTGCATATCTGGCAATCATAATAGCTCCTTGAAGGTGAAATACCTGTTAATAGTTAGTCTATCTGCTTCAATACTGTATATCGTAACATGAACGTAGCTCCAAACCAGAGCTTTATGGTACTACCGCAGCCAAAGTCACATCTGTTACGCCCGCTTCTTTTGAAGCATCCATTGCTGCAAGCACATACTCGTTCTGGGCCTCGTTGTCTGCCTGAATCACAACGCCACCCTCAGGGTTTTCAGAATGAAGCCTTTCAATTATGGGGCCCAGTCCAGCCAAATCAACGCTTCTTTGATCGATCCAAAACTCATTTTGGGCGCTGACAGCAATAAAAATTGAACCTCGATCCGGAACCATAGCTGTTACTGCCTCTGGCCTGTCAACCTGAATGCCAGGCTCCTTCACAAACACAGCCGTAACAATAAAAAAGATTAGCATAATAAAAACAACATCCAACATGGGAGTTAAATTTATTTCGGCCTCTTCTTCTTGAAGATGTTCAGCTACTGCATCACGCATATTTGTTACTCCTGAGCTTAGCTCTGCTCTTAGTTAGCAGAAGCTATTGAAATATCATAAACATCAGCTTGGCGGGAAGCATCCATTACTACTACTAGCGTTTCTGCCCGTGAGGTACTTGCAGTTTGCACAACTACAGGCCTTTCTGGGTCTTCAGCATGAAGCCTCTCTATATTTGCTCTTACTGCCCTTGGATCTACAACCCTATTATCAATCCATATGTCATCTGTCTCATCAATTATGACAAGTATTGCACCATTTTCATCTTGTAATACCTGAGGTTGATCTTGGTCTGGACGGTTAGTATCCAAACCCGCCTCCCTTAGGAAACTTGCAGTCACAATAAAGAAAATTAGCATGATAAAAACCACATCTAACATAGGTGTCAGATTGATCTCATTTTCTTCTTCTTCCAGTTTAATATTGGCTATATGTTTTCTCACCGCCCCACCTTTCTACAAATTTCAAATTCACTTAAGGCAATAAACTATCAGGAACTTAGGCCACATTTCTAGTGGTCAAGCCCCATATCATCCTCCAATGTCTGAATACTTCTTTTTGCTGTACGCGTTAAAACAGTTATCAAAAAGACACCAGACAATGCGCCAACCATTCCTGCCATAGTCGGTATAGTTGCACGAGAAACGCCTGCGGCCATAGACCTGGCATTACCACTTCCTGAAACAGCCATAACCTCAAAGACTGAAATCATTCCAGTTACAGTCCCAAGAAGACCAAGAAGTGGGCAAAGCGCCACAAAGGTCTGAATCATAGGAAGACCTTGATTCGCGGCCATGGATACCTTTGAAATGATCTTAATCCTAATTTCGTGAGCATACCAAGAACGACGTTCACTGCGTTCTTCCCATTGTTTTATTGCGTCTGCCCTGAGAGTTTTAAGGCCTGTGCGAAAAAAAATGAGTCTTTCTAAAATTAATATCCACATGAACAGGATTACCCAGCCGATCAACCTAAGCACTGGCCCACCTAACTCAAGAAAGTCCCGGATAGCCTCAAATGCGTTGACAAAATTTTGCATCAATCAACTCCTAGACTGAGTAGACCCGCCCAAAACATAATGATTTTGAGCAGGTCTCTCATATTTTACTACTGAGCTGCCTTTTCAGACTGCTCTGCAACAATACCTGCACTTTGCTCTTGCAAGACTTGAATGATGCTTCTACTTCGCCCGCTCACTACTGTATGAAGAAGCGTCGTAGGTATAGCAACTGTAAGACCCAAGACGGTGGTAATGAGTGCCTGAGATATACCACCCGCCATCATTCTTGGATCACCTGTACCAAAGAGTGTTATAGCCTGGAACGTGTTGATCATACCAGTTACTGTCCCGAGGAGTCCCATCAAAGGAGCAACCACTGAAATAACCTTGATGATTAGTATTCCACGTTGCAATGCAGGAGTTTCTTTTAGAATTGCCTCAC
>PBDA01000007.1 GCA_002718345.1 Rhodospirillaceae bacterium | reverse complement strand
TAAAAATCTCATCAGCTTTTCTGAACTCCATCGCGGTAATGTTTCTGTGCGCATTCTCGATACCGAGGAGGTCACAAAGCTCATGAATTGAACGACGTGTCACCCCTTCCAATGCCCCGCGTTCTGGGCTGGTAACAACTCCATCGAAAACAGCGAACACATTGGCTCCTGGGCACTCCGCGATGTAACCATCAGCACCCATTAAAACGGCATAGTCCGCATCAGCATCCTCAACTTCGAACAGTGCATTGGTAAAATCTCCCCAGTGATAGTTTTTATAAGTTGGATTAACTGATTCAGGTGAAATTCGCGGCGTCTTAGCAATTATCATGTCTGCACCAATTTCCTGAATCTCAGGCTTCATGATCCAAATAAAAGGGATGGCTTAGCAAACCAACTTATTGCTCCCTTTGAAAGCACTGGGCAACCTTTTTGGCCATTTCGGGTTAGGCTCACCACGAGTCAGGATCATTGCTACATAGGCATCACGCAAACCGGATCGTCGCACACAGCCGTGCAATATTTCTGATAATTCAATATCACTGAGCCTCAATTCCATTCTCAATCCTGCAACTGAACGCCTAAATCTAGATATATGGTCTGCGAGCCGGAAAAATTGGCCACGCCAAACGTGGACTACATCGTATGTCACATCTGAGCGCGTGAACCCCCAATCGAACACGGAAACCGCAGCCAGGCCAGCAGGCACAAATTTACCATCGACCCAAGCAGCGCCACTAGACCAATCATCTACTTGCGATAGCATGCTATATCGAGCTGTTGACACAATAACCTCCTTCACCTGATCCTGATGATGACATCATACTACGCCCTGAAATTGTGGCTATTTTTGGGGAACATGGCTTCTCGCCCTATTTGTCATATTCTGTAAATTGACGCACTCTTAAAATAAGACTCTTGGAAGAATGGCTATGGATAGATGGGTTGAAACACTACGAGGGATGGCATTCCCAATGCATTGTGATCACATGAATCACGTCAATAATCGCTGGTACAGTCACTTCTTCGACGATGCGAGCCTGTCACTTTGGAGCCACTTTGGGTTGACCGAAAAGGCCCTTCGTGAACGTTTTAATACCAGTGCAGTTATCGCCCATACACAGATCGACTTCTTAAAAGAGCTTGTTGCAAGTGATCAATTCATAATCCGCAGCGCTTTAACGACTATCGGAAAAACCAGTCTCACCCTACAGAGCGAACTGTTTCATATCGATGAAGAACTTTTGTGCGCACGCCAAACAATGATTGCAGTTTTCTTCAACGATAAAACACGAAGTTCTCAACCTGTACCCAACGCCATCCGGGAAATCCTCGAACCAGTGATCGTGGACGCCCATGAACGCTAAGGGCGGATGATCCCAATGCTCCAAAAAATAAACAGCGCTATATCATTTTTTAATTATGGCACTTGGGTGGACTGAGATTTAACGCTGGGTTTCGGTCAAAGAAACCAACTGGCTTAAGCGTAAAACCTACGTACTCAACGGGCATAACCGGAAAGTCTTCCGGCCTTGGGACATGGACAACACCGATTGTATGCCACAGCACAATGTCAGTATCTACTAGTCCACGGTCAGCCTCTATCCACTCCGGGATCCCTGGGCCGGATTCTCCTTGATTAACATATTTCCCCGGAGCAAATAACTCATTAGAATCATAAGCGGTTACCCAAAGATCATGGGCTATAAAACCGGCTCGTCGCATAAAAGGGGAATCAGGTTGATGCATTGGCTTAATATTAGGGCCCGGTGACAATTTATAGCCAGGATTCCATCCAAGGCTGTTCGTTTTTAAACGGTTAATTACTTTCCAATAACGTGCATTCTCGGGCTTGATATCACGCCCTGAATCGCGCTCCGACATAATCAGAGTCTCTTTAGATCTATGTGCGTTACCATGTGGATTGTTCGGACCAGTCGCGATTCGTTCCTGTTCGACCTCAATTAAGCTGTTCTTATCACCATCCACGCTCATATCCAAACGGAGATTAAAATAGTGCTCGTGAACCATGCCATTAAGATTTGGTGCCACCAGCTTGCCATAGGGTGTCGACTCGCCATCTGCTACAGCACGGGTGTAGAGCATGCCTGTCAATTTCGCCTCAAACTCGATCGTGCCATCAAGATACAAATACCAAAATATTCCGTAGTCATAATTACCAATCGTGAAGAAGGAAGATACAACTAAACGCCTTGAGCGCCTGACTTCTGTATTTTTTGTCTGGACATTGGTGTGTTTCCAAAGCACACCGTAGTCCTCTTCATGCATGCAAATTGCATTCGTTAACTGTTTAGGAACACCGTATCCGTCGACCATGTCAACATCGAAGTAATAGATCTCCCCAATGCAGTCACAGCCCAGAGTCAAAGAATTCACCATTGTTCCAAAAACCCCTTCACCCAGATCGAAGGAGTGGTTCATGTAGTGATCGCCAGCTGTATCACCGTATGGCACTACTAACTCACTTAAAGAGGCGCGGTACAGTACCGGTCGCTCATCATCACCATCCCGAAATGACACGGTGTGTAGAACTAGGCCTTCTTTAGGTGTGAAGCCAACACGAAATTTCCAATTCTGCCATTCGACCTCATGGCCATTGACATTGAAACTCGGCCCATTTG
This sequence comes from Rhodospirillaceae bacterium, assembly GCA_002718345.1. GTDB lineage: Bacteria > Pseudomonadota > Gammaproteobacteria > Steroidobacterales > Rariloculaceae > UBA6522. The sequence goes on along the minus strand of PBDA01000007.1, from coordinate 15,104 downwards.
GCTGAGTAATTTCAAGGGAGGGCATCGGCGCCCGTAGATCTAATTCGGCGGCCCGATAAGCACCCTTATCCGCCGGAATCGGCTTCACGCCAAAATCCTCAATTCTCATCACACGCATCGTATTTAGATCTACCACAGGAACTAAGCCTTCGATTGGGCGAGCATGAGCATTGTCACCTGGTGACTCAACAAAGTAACAATGCGCCCGAGAGACACGTAAATTTTGTTCTTGTGGGGGTAAGAAATTTGCGGCTCCAAAGCCTTCAATCACAACTTGGTCAAGATTGTGCAACCCACGTTTTTTAAGAGCTTCGACAAACTCCGAGTTATGCTTGACTACCTCGGATAGCTCCTGACACTCCTCCGCAGTCACCGACGCCTGTTTACCAGACACATGTTTCCACTCGATTAGCTCACCTAAATTCAGATCAACAATTGCCTCAAATATCTTACTTTCACTGCGGTGAATCACAACTGCGGCTGCTTCACGGGTCAATCTATCGCCATCCTGAAAGGATCCAACGAATGATTTTGAGGGCTCTTTCATAACAACATGTTCAAATAACGCCCATTCATCAAGCTTTGCGTCTCGACGAATAATTTCAACAGCCTGCAACAATTCATTAGCAGTTAGAGGATCTAAAGGGTGCTTTGGCTCCTCACAATCAGACAATAATCTCGCTTGTACCATCTCAAATCACCTAAATAAGAGGCTCTAGATTCCATTCTAACCGGGATAGGATTCATTGTCCGCATACGGAAACCACCAGAAGTCTTGAGTACCGCAAAAGGGGTCAACCCACATGAACTTAGTTTTTCGAAAGGTCTCTAGACCCTCAGAACCTAACTGGCGGCCCATCCCGCTCATTTTCGTTCCACCAAAGGGCCCCGCATCATTATCTAATAACGGCGCATTTATCCAAACCATACCTCCATCGAGTTCTTCAGCCGCCCTAGCACTTTCTTTCATATCCATCGTGTACAGACAAGCTCCCAAACCATATTTCGAATTGTTCGCATGTGACAATGCTTCGTCGAAATCCTTAACTTTGCAAATAGGCGCCACCGGTCCAAAACTCTCATTGTGAAAAATGTCCATATCGGGAGTGCAATCGGTCAATATAGTCGGCTCAACGAACCAACCACGATTGAATTCAGACGGCCGCCCACCACCATGAGCGACGGTAGCCCCTTGCTCGCGTGCGCGAGCAACAATACCTTCGAAGCGAGCACGCTCTTTCTCCGCAACCATTGGACCCATTTCAACCTTGGTAAGGCCATTCCCAACACGAATCTTTTTTGCATGCTCCGTTAACTTTTCTACAAATGTATCGTGAATTTCTTCATGCACATAAAAGCGCTCTGCAGATACACATATCTGCCCACAATTCATGAATGCCGAAAATGCCGCTCCGCGAGCGGAAACATCGAGCGGCGCTGACGGCATTACCAAGAAAGGATCGTTCCCAGATGTCTCTATCAGAGATGGCTTCATCCGTTCACCGCAAGTCCGAGCTATCATTTTACCTGTCGGTACACTTCCCGTGAACGCAACCATGTTGACGTTAGGATGTTCGACCAGTTGACGACCTACATTTCCACCACCAGTAACAACTTGGAATAACCCCGCTGGTAGATGTTTGTTGAACGGGCCAGCATAAAGGAGAGTCGTGAGAGTCGTGTACTCTGAGGGTTTTGCGATAACTGCGTTACCCGCCGCCAGAGCCGCTGCCCCTTCCCAAGACAACAACGTCATTGGGTAGTTAAATGGCTGAATAGAAGCCACAACCCCATGCGGCAATTTATAGGTATAGTTCAGATGTCCTTCGACGGCCGGGCCAATGACCCGACCCATATCATTTCGACCAATTTCTGCGTAATAGCGAATAGCAGATACTGACCAATCCACCTCGTCAGCTGACTCTTTGTACGGTTTTCCCATTTCTCGTGTTAAGGTTTCAGCCAGTTGCTCCTTCATACTCAATAGGTCATTGGCAATATCATGCATCGTTTCAGCGCGCTCCAATGCACTCTTTTTCCACCAAAGATTTTGCGCCACAGATGCTGCCGCCACCGCGTCATTAACCTCTGTCTCAGCAGTCTCCGCTAAATTAGAAATAACATTTTCAGTCGCAGGATCAATGATGTCCCTTTGCTCGGTCGATTGGCTTTTTTTCAGCTCTCCGTTAAGCCATATAGTGTGGCCCAAATCGTTAATCCGCTCGAGCATGCTCATAAGTTACTCCTTACTATCTTTTTAGAATTTTAATGTGCTTTATCAAACCACGAGTTCGGAGGAATTCCAACTATTGTCATAAAATGAAACATCACGTGATCGGACTAAACAGGACCTGTAAGCAAAGTTCTTCATGTAAAGATTGTAGCGAGAATATGCCGAGATTCATCCTGGTAGACCAGATCAAAAACAACCAAACCTGCATGCCAAAACATCATCTGATCTTTTCCAAACAAAAATGGCACCCACCTCAAACCCGCTCTAAATAGGAATCAGTTGCAAGTGTGCTCGGCTATCCTATACTTTGACCCTCAAACCGCACCCAAAGAAGATACATGGAAAGACACCCAACAACGGGAAGCAATCCTATCCAGTAAGATGGTTACGAAAACGCTTACCGGACAACAACGAACTCGCTCGTCCTGGAACTGGCTGGGTCCAATGGCAGTAGTGATTGCCATCACACTTTCGATCCCAGTTTTAATCATTGTAGGTTTTAGCTTTTATGGTGAAACAACTGTCTGGGAACATTTGGCGGACACTGTGCTCCGACGCTACATAACCAACACGATTGTGCTTATGCTCGGTGTCAGTGTTGGAGTACTCCTTCTTGGGGTCGGAAGTGCATGGTTAACCAGCGCTTTCGATTTTCCCGGACGCTCATTATTTGTTTGGGCGTTGTTACTGCCACTAGCCATTCCAGCATATATAATCGCGTATACGTATACAGGGCTATTAGATTTTGCGGGACCTGTTCAGACGTCTATACGCGAGGTTACGGGGCTTAGTTATGGTGAGTACTGGTTCTTCGAGATACGAAGTTTACCGGGAGCAGTCGTCATGTTGTCACTGGTTTTGTACCCCTACGTGTATTTACTCGCGCGCACTGCTTTTCTCGAACAATCAGTCAACGCAATAGAGGTCAGCCGAACTTTAGGCTTGAGTATCAAAGCTTCTTTCTACAAAGTAGCTATTCCATTGGCTCGGCCGGCTATTGCAACCGGACTTACTCTCGCCCTAATGGAAACCGTAGCGGACTTCGGAACCGTCCAGTTTTTTGGTGTGGATACGTTCACAACCGGAATTTTTAGAACTTTTTATGGGTTTGGAGATTCTGTTGCTACCGCTCAGTTGGCAGCCACTCTATTAACATTCGTCGCTGTACTAGTGTTTATTGAGCGCAGATCTCGCTGGAGGGCACGGTATTACACCACTGGTCAGCAAAGCGCACATGCAAAACGCGTCCGTTTATATGGCACAAAAGCTCTAGGTGCGTGGTGTATGTGTTTCATGCCCCTCGCTTTTGGTTTCTTAATTCCTGCCGGCCAACTTGGCTATTGGGCAGCCACTCATGCCAGTCAATTCGACTTAAACTTCGCATTGCTCGTCTGGAATTCATTTTCGCTGGCTTTTCTTGCTGCTTTAATTGCGCTGTTTGTCGCGTTGCTGCTTGCCTACGCTAAGCGAGTGTATTCGACTAATATAGTAAACACTTCGGTGGGTATCGCTAGCCTTGGTTATGCACTACCAGGTACCATTATCGCTATTGGTGTCATCATCCCACTCGCCTGGTTGGACCACCAGTTGATCGCCTTTGCCAAACATGCCCTTATGTGGGACATCGGTCTGCTTTTATCCGGCACGGTCTTTGCACTATTAATTGCCTACACAATTCGATTCTTGGCAATATCAATAGGGGCGGTAGAATCTGGCCTCAACAAGATTCGACCTAGCCTCGACGAAGCCGGTTTGTCGCTGGGACGCAAGAAATTATGGGTGTTGACGAAAATTCATATTCCACTTATGCGAGGTTCTGTACTGACAGCTTTACTGATCGTTTTTGTTGATGTTCTCAAAGAATTACCGGCGACCCTAATATTACGACCTTTCAACTACAATACGCTTGCAGTTAGGGCCTACGAATTAGCATCTGATGAAAGGCTTGCTGATGCAGCGCCAGCATCTTTGATGATTGTCTTCGTCGGTATAGCACCAGTAATTTTACTAAGTCGCTCAATTTCTGCAGGACGTCCTGGAACAAATTAATGCCTGATCAAAACATCGAATCCCTCTCTAAGACAATGCTGAGCCTAACTGACGTAAGTATTGGGTATGGTGCAGAATCTGTCGTTCACAATGCCAGCTTCACACTAAATGCTGGACAAATTGGATGCCTGCTAGGACCGAGCGGTTGCGGAAAATCCACTCTCCTCAGAGGAATTGCAGGTTTTGAGCAGATCCATCACGGTGAGATCAGGATGCAGTCAAATATTTTATCATCACCATTGACTACAGTATCTCCTGAATTACGAAAAATCGGAATGGTATTCCAGGATTTCGCTTTGTTCCCACATCTAACGATCTCAGAGAATATTTCATTTGGACTTCACCGTTGGCAGAACAGCGACCGTATTCACCGTGTTGCACAATTACTGCATATGGTCGGCTTATCCGAACTTGGGCATCGCTACCCACACTCTTTATCTGGCGGAGAGCAACAGCGCATCGCGTTAGCGAGGGCACTTGCCCCAAAACCGAAGTTACTACTATTGGACGAACCCTTCTCGAGCCTGGATGTAGAGTTGCGTCAAACCTTGGTACCAGAAGTTCGCCAAATTCTCCAACAAGAGCAAATCAGTGCTATCCTAGTGACACATGACCAGATGGAAGCCTTCGCAATGGCTGACCAAATAGCTGTCATGGAATCGGGACAAATTCACCAGTGGGATACAGGCTACAATCTTTACCACAAGCCACAAACACGATTTGTTGCAGACTTTATTGGTGAAGGCGAGTTTTTGCAGGCGCGTGTTATAGATCATCTGTCGGTCGACTCGTCTTTAGGAACACTACAATCAGCCTATGGGCACGGATATAACATAGAAGACAATGTTGAAATTCTGATTCGGCCAGACGATGTGTTACACGATGATGACAGCACATTAACCGCCAAAATTCTTAGTAAACATTTTCGCGGTTCTCACTTCCTATACAGAGTGATGATGAACAACAATCAACGATTATTCTGCTTTGCTTCATCGCATCATAATCATGCTATTGGTGATGAAATTGGTGTTGTTCTAGACATAGATCACCTAGTAATGTTTCGAAGAAATGAATAAGAAGTTCTGATTCAAACAGCTAAAAACAGATGATCTTATGTTGTTGCCCAATACACCTCACATCAATTAACAAATATGTTAGGGGGACTTATGTCTAGCGTCTGGCTACAGCAAGCGCTAAATGCTGAAGGCCAATCGCATTCTATCCAGCTTGATGAAAGTCAGTCGGTTGACGTCTGTATCGTCGGTGGTGGGTTCACTGGACTTTGGACGGCCTACGAACTTAAACAGCGTCATCCAGAACTTGATATCGTATTAATTGAGAAACACATCTGTGGTGCTGGCGCTAGCGGTGCGAATGCGGGCTACGCAGTCTCCCTTTGGATTCAATTGCAGCTACTCGAAAAGGTTTGCGGCACTGAGGAAGCCCTTCGACTTTGCCACGCTTCGGAAGCTGTGATCGATGAGATTTCAGCGTTATCAAACAAACATCAGATAGACACTCAACTACGGAGAACCGGTGCGATTTGGGGGGCTACTTGTGAAGCACAATCAGGACATTGGGATTCTGCAATCGATTTACTCCAAAAACATCAAATTCACCACCTGCAACGATTAAGCCAAGCTGAGATTGAAAACTTGACAGGTACGTCATCTCATGTTGCAGGGGTATTCGATAAAGGTACAACACTGCTCCACCCCGGTCATCTTGTACGGGGTTTACGACGACTAGTCATCGCCCTTGGCGTGCGTATCTACGAAAACACGGCAATGATCCGGCTGATACGTTCGCAGCCCCCAAAAATTGTCACACCTTCCGGTACTATAACAGCGAGCAAAGTTGTTCTTGGCATGTATGGATGGTCACTAGGTATCTCCGAACTCTCACCAGGTGCGATGGTGATATTCAGTGACGCTTTGATGAGTGAGCCTATTCCAGACAAACTCAGCCGGCTGGGTGGGAGTGACGCGCCTGCTCTGATGGATTCGCGAATTTTTGTCCAAGCACAACGTACCACAGCTGATGGCCGCATAATGTGGACAAAAGCAGGCGGGGCTCTACCATTCAAGGACCGTCTTGAAAGCCATACATCGAAACCGTACCGAAGTATCGATGAAATGCGAGCCGAGCTCGAAAAAATCTATCCGACTCTACGTGATATAAAGATTGCAGGGAGTTGGGCTGGGCCCATCGATCGCACAAAAGATGGTCTGCCTATGTTTGGTCCTCTCAGTACTTGTCCCGATGTCTACTATGGTTATGGGTACTCCGGGTCAGGCATCATTTTATCACGCCTCGGTAGTAAGATCTTAGCGTCGCTCGTATCTGAAACAAAAGATGAATGGGCGAGATCTGGGTTAGTTCGTGCGGTTGGGAAGGCATTCCCATCAGAACCATTTCGATACATCGGCTCTCGATTTGTTCGAGCGGCCATCGAGCGGAAAGATAATCTCGATCACATTGGCAGACGCGTTGGACCATTGACACAGTTCTGGCTACGCTTTAAACCGTCGAGTTACAAGCCTAGTTAACTAATATATATCATGCAGACATCACAGATCATTCATGTTGTCAGTTGCCATGCTGAAGGCGAAGTTGGCGATGTCATTGTTGGCGGCGTCGCCCCGCCCGTAGGTGCCACGCTGTGGCAACAAAGTCGAAATATTGCTACGGACAACACGCTCCGTAACTTCATGCTAAACGAACCACGAGGCGGAGTCTTCCGACATGTTAATCTTCTAGTACCACCGATTCACGAAAGTGCTGATGCGGCCTTCATTATAATGGAGCCAGAAGACACACCACCGATGTCTGGGTCAAACTCTATATGCGTCGCAACGGTGTTGCTTGAGACAGGCCTTATTCCCAAAGAAGAGCCTGAAACGATTATCACGCTTGAGGCACCTGGTGGCTTAATAAGAGTGCGAGCACAAGTCACCAACGGCCGCGTAGTCCGTATCGCAGTTCGAAACGTTGCTAGTTTTGCAGGTCAGCTTGACGCTAAACTTGAAGTTCCGGGAATAGGAACACTGATGGTTGATACAGCTTATGGTGGCGATAGTTTTGTCATTGCAGACGCCAAAGCGCTGGGCTTCTCCTTGGTCGCAGACGAAGCAAAAGACCTAGCAGAGATCGGCATCAAAATCACCACAGCAGCCAACGAGCAACTTGGTTTCCATCACCCAGAAAATCTGGATTGGCAACACATCTCTTTCTGCCAACTTGCAGCTTCCATACAAAAAATTGACGGGGTTCTCTACGGCAGAAATGCTGTAGTGGTGCGTCCGGGAAAAGTTGACAGATCGCCGACAGGAACCGGTTGTTCAGCACGTCTTGCTGTATTGCATGCAAAAGGCCAAATAGAAATTGGTGATCAATTTATTGGTGTTTCTATCATCGACTCCACATTTAAATGTCACATTTCTGCAACAACAGCAGTTGGGGAAACTTCAGCCATTTATCCTGTGATTTCAGGTCGTGCTTGGATCACGGGAGTCCATCAGCATATGTTGGATCCTACCGATCCTTGGCCTGAGGGCTATCGGCTATCTGACACCTGGCCACGAATATCCTAGCGACTTTATTTAGGATGTCGTAAACGCGGATTTGAAACGATAGAACAGATATCAGCGAACAGGACCAGAACAATATACGTGGCACAAAAAATCATGCCACACGCCTGCACCAGTGGCATATCACGCACCTGTACTCCATCCACCATAAGCTTCGCTAAACCTGGGAATGCAAAAATGGTTTCCACAATCACCACACCGCTGATCAAATAGGCCACATTCAAAGCAATTATATTGGCAATAGGGCCAATCGCATTGAATAACGCATGCTTCATTATAATTCGATGTTTTGGCACACCTTTTAGTATTGCCATTTCAATATACGGGGAACTTAAAACATTGAGTACTGTCGCGCGCGTCATTCGTGCCATTTGTGCAAACAGCACGAAGCAAAGCGTCAAAATAGGTAACGCCAGCGACCGAACCAGTTCCGTTAATGAGCTGAAATTTTGCATGGTAGCTATCGCTGGCAGCCAACCTAATGATACAGCGAAGATTAGAACCAGCATTGTGGCAATGAAAAACTCCGGCACAGCCACCAAACACAACGTAGTAAAGCTAATGACTCTATCGTAGAAACTGCCGGGAAACATCGCCGCGATCAGGCCTAAAATTACGGAAATCGGTATCGATATCGCACCGACGATCGCAGCCAATAACAAAGTATTGTCCAACCGATCGCCTATTAACACTTCTATGGTCGTCCCACCTCCACCATTGCCACGGCCCGCGAGTGACATGCCCAAGTCAGCCCGTGCCATATCACCAAGCCACTCAAAATAACGAATATACGCCGGCCTGTTTAGACCAAGCTCACTGCGCAATGCCGCCAATGACTCTGGGGTGGCTTCCATTCCCAGCATAATTTCGGCGACATCACCAGGCAGGATTTCGGTACCAGCGAACATGATCAACGAAACAACCCACAGCGTTACGAGACCAATGCCTAGTCGGCGCCAAATCATTCGCATCATCATGCTAGGCCACCAGAAGTCCGGTTGAAATTATTCTCTATTGTGAGCGATCGGACGTATGATTCAAAGTATCACTTACCTTCTGCTATTATCACAAGACGATGTCTATTCTTATTATTCGCCATGGGGAAACCGCCCTCAACGCTGCCCGAGTGGTACAACCACCCAGTACACCACTCAATGCTCAGGGACAAGAACAAGCAGAACTGCTTGCAACGCGACTCACTCAATTCAAACTCGGACGGATTATCAGTAGCGATTATACACGGGCTCATATGACAGCTGTCGCCGTACAGCAACACCAAGAGGTACCAGTAGAATTAGAGCCATTACTGCGCGAACGAAATTTTGGTGATATACGAGGAACGCCCTATAGTGAACTCACTACTGACATATTCGACCCTGACTTCAATCCTCCGAACGGAGAATCATTAGGCATCTTCGATGCACGAGTTAGTGTAGCATGGGCCAAGATGATAAGAATTGCTGTCAATATGACCTCACACCTTGCCCTCATCACACATGGACTCGTTTGCAAATCTATTGTCAAACACCAACTTCGCCAAAACACAAAACTCTCAGAAAAGGAACTAGATTTCGGCAATACTTCGTTGACAATTGTCGAATCAGACATTCCTTGGAAAATACTTAGGTTCGCCTGCACGGATCACTTACGAAATAAGAAAAGTCTAGGAACAGCCGTCTAAAGAATGGCTTATTAGTTTGTCATCAACAAAGCACTTAGGGCATCTAAACTATTATAATCTGTTTGGTCCAGCGTCAAAGGAGTCACCACAACATAGCCGCGATTGACCATATCTAGATCACAACCAGATTCGTTGGCAACGTCACTTCTAATATCCCGAATCTTAAAACAACGGTCGCCAGTTTTGCACTCACGTTCGCAGATGCTGACAGGACCTATTCTATAACCTGCCTTTACAACAGCCAGACTAGCCTTCGAACTACCTTCGCTTAGCACTGGAAGATTCACATTAAGCACCATCCTTCTATTTTCTATTGTCTGCACCAGACGAGGAAGTAACTCAGGTAGCAAAACGGTTGATGCATGCCAATTGGATTGCTTGTTGGATAGCCAATTCTGACTAATTGCAATCCCAGGAACATTCATTGTGGCTCCTTGCAAACATGCCCCAATGGTACCCGAAGCCGTGATATCATCGGCCACGTTTGCTCCATCGTTCACACCGCTTATAACCAAATCAAATGGATACTCTTGCCCCAACACCGATATTGCTATAAGTGCGCAATCTGCTGGCGTACCAGAGACAGAATATCGATTCTCAGCAAGGCGATGAAGTGTTACGGTATCTCCATAACTAGTCGCCCTGGCGCGTCCGCTTTGATTTTCGGTCGGTGCCACGATGCAGTAGTTCTTGGTAAACCTACGTAGAGTCTGCTCCAAGATACTCAAACCAATTTCATCAATTCCATCGTCATTTACTAGGACAACACGGCTTTCATTCAGATTCATTACTAGTCCTTAGGATCTGCCAATCCACCCACATAGTATGCATCGGTTAGTAATCGTGTTTCACAGAAAACATAAAATATCTCACCCTCGGCACATACCCATTAGTTACTCTATCTTTTCAGGACATGGGACGCGGTTGACGTTAACTAACCGCTATCTTACTGACATGGTTTCCACTAACTATATATCGGCAGCACTAGAAACAAATTACCGGCTATTTATACGATCAACCCACGCCATTCCCAACGCCGATATCACAAACGTAAGGTGAATAATCACATACCACATTAACTTGTCATTCGTTACTGTTTCTGCTTCAACGAATTTTTTAAGTAAGTGGATAGAAGAAATAGCAACAATAGAGGCCGCCACCTTCTGCTTGAGCGAGTTTGCATCCAGCTTTCCTAGCCACGATAATTTTTCTTTGCTTGGATCAATATCTATACGTGAGACAAAGTTCTCATAACCACTAAACATCACCATCACAAGCAAACCACCGACCAACGCCATGTCAACAAGTGACAAGACAATTAGTACAAGAGAGGCTTCAGATTGTTCAAAAACAATTGGAGCGACATGAAACACTTCTTGAAAAAACTTTAGGCCAATTAAAAGCAGAGCCAAACTCAAACCTAAGTAGATTGGCGCTAATAGCCAACGGCTCGCATAAATAACGTTTTCAAGTAAACGTTCCATTACTTTCCTCTCCAATACGACTAGGAACTCGGGCGTTCGTCTTCGTTAACTGAGATTCGATGAACTAGCCGACGTTGCCCATAGTAATCGTTAAGCGCACAATGGAGTACGCAACGGTTGTCCCAAATACCTAGAGTACGCTCACTCCACCGATAACGGCAGGTAAATTCTGGTCGCTCCGTATGTCTCCACAAGTAATCTAGGATTGGTAAGCTCTCTGCACGCGTCATACCTTCGAATCGTGAAGTGAAGCCCCGATTAACGTACAACAATTGTCTACCAGTATCTGGGTGTCGACGTACTACCGGGTGACTCGTCTCAATAACATCTTTCTCTACATTATTCATGTCAAAATTAAATTCTTCGGCAGCTATTACTTGCGACCGTGAAATAGCGGGAGAACGCACAGATTTACCACCGTAAGGCATTTCACTCGTGTGGACAGCTCTAAGGTCAAGAAGCATTGATTTCATACCTTCTGAAAGGGTTTCGTAAGCTAGGTACAAGCTGGAATAAAGGGTATCCCCACCATAATCAGGAGCATCAATGATGTAAGCCGTGCTGAGCTTATTCGGTAACTCTCGATGCGTAACATCAGCGTGCCAAAACCCTCCAATATTAATCGATTGGTCGTCCTTCTCTTTGAGAAGTTGGTAGATTTCCGGATGCCCCTTAACCTTCGGCATTTCGAAAGGTGGAACAAATTTCGGTATGTCTAAAGTCCCAAATTTCATAGCAAGGTCACGGTGCTCTACCGTCGAGAGATTTTGGTTAGGAAAAAAAATAACCTGATGGTCCATGAGAGCTGTTTTTATTTCAAACATCAGGGCATCTGATAGTACCGAGAGATCAACCCCAGTGCATTCAGCACCCAAAGCACCGGATATAGGATGTATTTCCATTTAAGTATCCGCAAGTCACATCCGGATAACGCTAGCACAAACGAGCATGAAGACTCTACTATCTTCCCGCAGCACTCACGTCAAATTTTTCTATTATAACTGGAAAGTTAGCGATACGCCCTGATACTCTGCAGAGCACCTGCAACAAATAGCACTTGGTCCCGAGCCAACTTTGGCTGCATCTGACCGCCCAGTGTACAGCTGATGATATCCCCATAACTCAAAAGTTGAGGCAACAGTACTTGAGTATCTTACATGTGCCAATCAAAGCCGTTTCTAAGCTCTACTTGTACTAAGTACGGCCGATCGGCCACTTTTTTAACATCTGATTTTTTGAAATTCAAAAACCTTACTTCGACTCTTTCATCGCAAAAATATCTATTTCAATCATCATACTATCGTAGGCTAAAGCTGGAAGCGGAATTCCCGTAGTAGCAGGGCCCGGGTCTGCAAAATACGATGACCGAATGGGTAGATTTGCATTTAATGCAGCAGCCCCACAATCGCCATCGTATACGGTAGTCACTTTACAGACGTCTTCATAATCGGCACCAAGATCACGCAGAATCGTACCTATATGCTCCATTGCTTGATGGGTTTGCCTGCCAAGATCCCTAGGATAAACAGCCACGCCTGATTTATCTAACGACACCTGACCACCAAGAAATATCATTTCATCACATTTCAATCCGTGCTTGTAGGGAAGATGCACTGTCCAATCCCAAAGCGAATCGGGCCACACATGGTGACGCGGTATATGAGATCCGTCTTCGCCCAACATGGCTACGCAGGACAACTTAATCGCCACGTCGGGGTTCGCATGGCGCGGTATTGGGATCCCGGTGGCGGCTGGCCCAGGCTCATCATAAAACCTCGCGCATGCAAGTGCTGCTGGTTCAAAGTCCTTAACACCCGAATTTCCAGCGTACCAGCGATTATTTTTAACCACATCACTATAATTAGCGCCGAAGGCGTCCAGCAAACTACCGATTTGCCGCATCCCAACTTTAGTTTGTTCAACAATATCGTTCGGATTAAGCACCCTACCAGCGGCATCTATGGGATACTGCGCCGAGGTAAAAATCATCCTGCCGCTACGTATGGCTTGGCAAAATGGGACTGGCAGTTGTAGTGTCTGCGAATTCTCCGCATACGAACGCTCAATCTTAGCGCCATCGGCACGCCGCATTGCATAACCCTCTATTTCGACGAGCATTCCCTCATAAGCGAGGTATGGCACCGGGACCGCATTAACAGTCGTCTTCGCACCAACAGGTAAGCAGGCACCAACCATATTCAGGAACTCGATTTCGTCATCGCTACCATCGTTGACGTAAAAACACAGCAACTGCACTACGTCTGTGAAATCGCAATCTAGTCCCTCCAAAACCATTCCGAAATTCCGCATGACATTACGCGTTTGCGCCTGAATATCGTTCTTATTACATACATCACCCTCTGGGGTCAGATCTACTTGACCACCCACCCAAACCATCTCACCACAACGAACACCATGTTTATGTGTAACTTCAATTGGCCAATTCCAGTGGCCTTCCGGCCAAGTGTGGCGTTTTTCCATCTCGTTTTCCCCGTTTGACATATTGATTGAAACAAATGATCACCTAAAGATGACCTCGACGTCGATAGCCCTTGGAAAGGGTAAAGAAAGCTAACAGCTTTCGTCACTACTCATATTCAACAAACCACATGAATCTCGAAAAGATAATATACGAATTAAGGTCAACAGAGCGCTCTAGGTTAAACTCCCAATTACCGCGCCAACAAAATCATCCAGATAATTGGGGTCAAGCCACCGCGTAACACATACGAGCCCAAGTGATTCATCAATCCAGATATCATTTCCGCCCGCACCCGACGCAAAAACACTCGACTCTGGCGCGCTTGGCATGTAATCGCGGTTTGAATTTAACCACCAAAGGCAACCGTATAGGGGATTTAGGTGACACGGGGTGAACATGATTTCAAACCACTCGTGGGGAATGATAACCTTCCCTCTACATACACCGTTGTCGAGCACTAGCTGACCCACTAGCGCTTGGTCGGCAGCACTAATGCACAAACCTCCACCCCAGTGAGTACCGCCGGGAACCGAAAACATTTCAGTACCATCAACCGTAACCTGGGAGTTACGATAGCCATGCCACTTCCAGCTATTGCTTGCACCGATTGGATTCATTATACGGTTAGCTAACACCATCGGCAGCGGCTGCCTGAAGATGCGCATTAGCGACAAACTCAGTCGATTCACTCGAACATCATTGTACTCCCAGTAGGTCCCGGGGAATTGTAGCGGTCTCGCATGTCCTTTCCGAGTATTGTCACCATTCAATTGGCGATAACGATCGACCATATCTGACTTTCCAAATAGCTCACCTTCCCACTCGCTAGTCTGCGTCAAAAGATGGTGCCAGGTAACGCCAGCATTCTGCGATGACTCGAAACCATCGTCGAGGTGGTAGTCAGCTACTTTGTCGTGTATGTCGGAAATTAACCCATCGTGGACAGCTAGTCCCGTTAATAGCGACAAGAAACTCTTGGCCACTGAAAAAGTGAAGTCCGAACGACGAATATCACCCCATGTGGCAACCACATGTCCGCAACGCATGATTATTCCCGCAGGACCCCCTCGGGGTCTAGTGACGCCCAAGGTCCCACGATAGGGATGAACATCTAAAGCACCCGAGGCCAACGCTCGGTCCAGATCACGCGACCAACCAATCTCATTACCATTGGCAATGGATACCGCACTGCACAATGATTCATTATTAAATCCGACAGTTTCTGGAGCAACCTGATCGTAAAACGACATTCTTTCCCTCCGTATATAATCAGATGATACCCTTATATGCTCCGCTTTTAAGACAAATTTTAGGAGACTGGATTATTCATTAAACTAACAATGCTTTTTGTGCTCACCTAAAGTCTGGTGATCAGAAAATGTGACCAAACGCCGTTAAACACGTTCTTTGAAGTGCACACCTGCCCGAACAGATCGGGATAGATTGCCAGAAACCTTCTTTACAGGATAATTACTTTCTACATATGCACACGACGAGGCATTAAATTGCAACTGCGAACTAGGCAAGCGAGCATCCTGATGGTACTTACGAGTGCCCTGATTTTTAGCTCGAATGGATTGATAGT
>PBDA01000048.1 GCA_002718345.1 Rhodospirillaceae bacterium | reverse complement strand
TAATTTACAATTTAAATTCTATTGATGAGCTTTATCAACGCTTTGGTGGAGTCGAAGGCAGTCTGTACTTCGTGGGAGGTGTAGGAGTCAACTACAATAGTCTTAACAACGTTGTGGTTGCCCCGGTCAGATTTGGCGTTGGTTGGCGCCAGGGTGTAAACATTGGTTACCTGCACTTATCTCCAGAAAGCTCTTGGATCCCTTTCTGAGTTAAAAAATTAATCTAACTCGTAATGAGTCACAACGTCTTCTTGCCAAGCTACGCCTGTACCGACACTTGCAGATATTTTTACAATCCCATCTGAGATACTAACAGGCTCAGCAATGAAAATTTCTGCCCAATCAATGTATTCAAGCCAGTGAGAAGTTGTGCTCGCTGCCAACAAGTGTGCGCTAACCTCAGGATAAAGATGGGATGATAAAAGCAGATCTGCTTCCTTAGCTAGTTCCGCCGCCTGCATCCAGCCGCTAACCCCTCCAATTCGCATTAGATCAATCATGATGTAATCCATAGATTTCATCTTCATTGCAAGGGAAAGAAAATCTGGGCTACTGTAATTTTCTCCATTCTGTATGGGCACCTGTAGTGTCTTCACAACTTGCGCATTACCCTCAAGATCTTGGTATGGAAGAGGCTCCTCAATCCAATACAATCCTTCTTGCTGCAAATCTAAGCCTCTTTCAAGTGCCTCTGATAGTGATAGTGCTTGATTATAGTCGGACATTAAAGCTGTTCCACTCGAGATAACCTCACGTACTGCCTTAACAGCTTTCACATCTTCAGCATGATCCTCACGACCTAGCCGAATTTTTAATGCTTTAAACCCCTGCTCTAATAAAGCTTGTGCCTCCTCAGCAATTGCTATCTTGTCCGCTAAATTAGAGGAAATACTAAGTCCATTGCTGTTGTAGGCTGATAAAGACTGGATATCACTCCCTAAATATTGGCTAAGTGGTAACCCAGATGCTTTAGCAAGCGCATCCCAGCAAGCTACATCAAGGCCAGAAATAGCCATTCCAACAATTCCCTGATTTCCTAAAAGCATAAAATAGCTACCGCATATGTTTTTTATGATTTCTGGTTGCAGAGGGGCCCCTACAAGCAATTCACCAGCTACCTCTACTGCTTTACGAATCAAAGGTGCAGCAAAATCACGATAACAGAAGATATGAGCATGTCCAACAACACCCTCATCAGTATAAAGATCAAGCAGCAAAAATGGCGCTTTGTCCATTGTTGCTGAACTAGTCCCTAATGGCCGATTCATTGGGACACTAATACTTCTAGCACGAACACTTTTGAAGGTGAGTCGAGGGTGGTTCACTGAACCCCTTTAGTAAATTTTTCTAATGCTTCACAAACAGTCTTATTGGCTGGGGTTGCAATTCCCTCCTGTTCACCAAAACGAACCACTGCTCCACTTAACCAGGGAAGTTCTAATGGTTTGCCGGCTTCAAGGTCATGATGCATAGAGGATGTCATATCTGAGGGAAGCTGATCAGCAAATTCAAGTCGGTCCTCAGCAAAATCATCGCTAAGAGCTACCCCACGAGCACGACCAACGGCAACTGTTTCTTTCATAACCTCTAGTAGAAGCTGACGGCTCTCTGAATCCTGTCTAATTGGCCCTAGTGTTTTTCTCATTAATGTGGTGGTTGAACTAAGCCCAATGAGGAAAACAAACTTTTCCCATATAGTCCTCTCAACATCAGCGCTAATTTCAGAGACAACCCCTCCTTTTGTTAAAGCTTGATGTAGATAATTAACTCGGCGCGTAGTAGTACCATCACTTTCGCCAATTACAACACGTTGCATCGTGCCAATATGCCTAATTACACCAGGCTGATCAATTGAGCTTGCTATAAACGCGACTCCGCTGATCATTCTGTGTTGACCTACAATGCCCGACAACATTGCGTCCCCCTCAACTCCATTCTGCAATGAAAGGACTGTTGTTTCAGGGCCAAGTATTGGAAGAATTGACCTTCCAACCTTCTCTGTATCCCAGAGCTTAACGGCAACAATCACATAGTCGACAACCCCTATCTCTGAAGGATCAGAAGTTGCATTTGCCGGGTATATCGTAATATCGCCCATATCACGACTATTGATTCTAAGGCCATGTGAATTTATAGCTGCTAAGTGTGCGCCACGGGCTATAAATACAATATCACTACCGCCAGCGGCCATCCGAGCGCCAAAATAACCGCCAACTCCACCACTTCCCATCATCAATATACGCATAGGAATAGGATCATACTGGATTTTACATATGAACTAACTACCTCAACAAAAGAAGCCGGCTAGGAAATTATATTAATGATTTTTACTACCGATATCCTCGGAGAATACGTTCAAGCTCACCCTTGGCTGGACGCAATGACTCAAGAGAAAGTTGCGAGAGCGGAGTATCAACATTGCCCATAAGTTCGTGCATCTCTGGGCGCCCCTCATCTATGTAAAGTAATCCCGTAACAATTTCACCAGCATTAAAACGCTCTCGCAAATACTTAAATGCCTTTGCACGACTAGTAGGGTCGTACTCTGTATCTACTTTCCGAAGTAGTATCTTGCTACCATCGTGAAGCTCAATTGGCATCGATGACCCCTCATCATAAGCTGCCTTTATCTCTTTTGCAGGCGGAATGTAGTCCATGTCAACAACATGGTGATAGAACTGTCTGGTATGTGCGTAACTTTTTGTGGACCCTTCATGATCATTAAAAGTCACACAAGGACTGATAATGTCAACAAGTGCAAAGCCTTTGTGAAGCATTGCTCCTTTAATTAAAGGTACAACCTGATCCTTATCACCAGAAAAGCTTCTGGCAATATACGTTGCGCCTAGACTTAACGCTGTACTAACTGCATCAATTGGTTCTTGCTGGTTGGGCAAACCTTTTTTGGGCTTACTCCCAATATCAGCTGAGGCTGAAAATTGGCCCTTGGTAAGACCGTAAACCCCATTGTTCTCAATGATGTAACACATATTAAGATTGCGACGAATTGCATGAACAAATTGTCCAGCCCCTATGGATAAAGAATCCCCATCACCAGAAACTCCTATATACATCAGGTCTCTGTTTGCCGCATTAGCTCCAGTTGTCACTGACGGCATTCGCCCATGCACAGAGTTGAAACCATGAGATTCACTTACAAAATATGTTGGTGTCTTAGATGAACAACCAATACCACTAATTTTTGCAAGCATATGAGGTTCAATATTAAGCTCAAAAACAGCCTGCACAATTGCAGCAGTAATTGAGTCATGGCCACAACCGGCGCACAAAGTTGAAACAGAACCCTCATAATCTCGCTCCGTTAAACCAAGTTTGTTTCTTGGCAACTTTGGATGTGTAACTTTAGGCTTAGCTATATAACTCATGATCAAACGAATCCTTAATAACCTATGCTGCGCGACCTTTGGCTATTTCTTCTAACACTTTTTCTACCACAAACCCTGCATTGAGCGGCATGCCATTATAGTGCAAAAGTGAAACAAGCTTGGCTGGATTTGTATCAATGTCCAGCATCAGAAGTGTTTTAAGTTGAGCATCACGATTTTGCTCAACAACATAAACTACTTCGTGTTTATCGATAAACTCCTTCACTTCATCAGAAAAAGGAAAGGCCTTAGCACGACAATAATTAAGACCAATGTTTTGACTTGCCAACCGGTCGAGTGCTTCCAGGCATGCGCCATTACCACTGCCTACTGTCAAAAGCGCTGATTTGTTGAGTTTTGAGTACTGGATATCAGGTTTTGGCACAAGCGTTCTCGCTGTTTCCCATTTTGCCAATAAACGGTCTACTACTTCTTGGTACTCATCCCCATTTTCTGTGTATCCTCCAAGCTTAGTATGTCCTGACCCTCTAGTAAAAAACGATCCCTTTGGATGCGAGCCCGGCAAGGTTCGATATGTAATGCCATCTCCATCAGAATCTAGATAACGATAAAATTTGTCCATATTTTCAAGTTCTTCTGCGGACAATACCTTCCCTCGATCTGGCACATACTTATCATCCCATTCAAATTCTGGCACCATCCAATCATTCATTCCTATATCCAAGTCCGACAGAACCATCACGGGTGTTTGTAACCGCTCTGCGAGATCAAAGGACTGTACTGCAGTTGTAAAGCATTCCCCAGGGTCTGCAGGAAATAAAAGGACGTGTTTAGTATCGCCATGCGATGCATAGGCGCAACTTAAAATATCAGCTTGCTGGGTTCGTGTTGGCATCCCCGTGGATGGACCAGTCCGCTGAACATTAAAAATTACTGCTGGAATCTCTGCGTAATAAGCGAACCCGATAAATTCAGTCATAAGTGAAATGCCCGGACCACTAGTTGGTGTAAAAGAGCGTGCCCCCATCCAACTTGCTCCGAGAACCATACCAATAGCTGCAAGCTCATCTTCTGCCTGAATAATCGCGTAGGTACGCTTATCGGTTTCTGGGTCAACTCGATACTTCGAACAAAAAGCTCGGAAGCTGTCCATAAGAGATGTTGAGGGAGTTATTGGATACCATGCCCCAACCGTTGCACCAGCATAGACACATCCTAAAGCCGCAGCTGTGTTGCCATCTATAACAACCTGCCCCTTTGTTCCATTCATTGATTTAACTTTGGAAGGCAACGGGCATTTAAAATGCTCGCTGGCAAAATCATAGCCAAGTCTTATTGCTTCCATATTGGAGGCAACTAGATGTTTTTTATCCCCAAAAGTTTCTTCAAGTAATTGGGTGATTACATCAAGATCAAGATCCAGTAACGCTGCAATAGCTCCTACATAAGCTATGTTCTTCATTAGAATGCGCGTTCGCACTCCATCAAAATGCTCATTACAAAGCTTAGAGAATGGAATTCCTATTACTGTAATATCATCACGGTCAAGCAATTTGCTGCGAGGCCATGTTGAGTCATATAAAAACCAACCACCTGGAATAACTTCTGCCATATCTTTTTCGTAGGTCTGGGCATTCATAGCCACCATCAAATCAGTACGATTCGATCGAGATTGATATCCGTCGCCAGTGACTCGGATTTCATACCAAGTAGGTAGACCCTGGATATTAGATGGAAAAAAGTTCTTACCTACCACTGGGACACCCATGCGGAAAATTGCCTTTCGCAGCAAGCCATTCGCACTGGCTGATCCGGTGCCGTTTACCGTTGCTATCTTTATGACTACGTCATTAATTACTGACACGCGTGCATCCTAATCAAGCTGCTGATGGTTGAGCTTTTTTTCTGGTTTCGGTGGCTTCATCTTTAGCAAAAGGCACCAAAAGTTCCGATTTTTGCATGTCCCATGCACCAGTCGGGCAGCGTTCAGCACACAAACCACAATGAACACATAGGTCCTCATCTTTGACCATCACCCGGCCTGTCTGAGGAAGATCTGCCGATACATAAAGTGGCTGCTCCAGATTCTCCGCTGGAGCAGATAGCCGATTGCGTAAATCAGATTCTTCTCCATTTTTGGTCATTGTTAGACAATCAACAGGACAAACATCGATACAGGCATCACACTCAATACAAAGCTTAGGTGCAAATATTGTTTGAATATCACAGTTCAAACAGCGTTCGACCTCCTGAATAGTTTGTTCAACTGTAAAGCCTAATTCCACCTCAATATCCAGCTCCTTAAAACGCTTTTGTAACTCAACATGCGGCATCAACCGTCTTTCTGCTGGATCGTAATTATTACTGTAGCTCCACTCATGGATACCCATTTTGGCACTGTGCAAATTTACTCCTCGAGGTAACCGATCTTCTAAAGGTTGTTTATTGCAATACTTATCTATAGAGATTGCTGCCTGGTGACCATGCTCTACAGCCCAAATAATGTTTTTTGGTCCGAATGCCGCATCACCACCAAAAAACACCCCAGACATTGTAGATTCAAAAGTCGTCGTATCCACAATAGGCACATCCCACTTGTCAAACTCTATGCCAATATCTCTCTCAACCCAAGGAAATGCATTGTCCTGACCAATGGCTAAAACAACATCATCACATGGGAAAAATTCCTCTCCAGTAATACGAGTTTCTGTTATTTTTCCACTATCATCTATTTCATATTCCATCTTCTCGAAATTCATGCCCACAAGTTTTCCATTTTTCAGCACAAATTCTTTGGGTGAATGATTAACTACAATTTCAACTTTCTCTTCTTCGGCATCCTCAAGCTCCCAATCTGAAGCTTTGAAAAAATCCCTAGGTTTTCTAGCCATGACCTTGACGTTCTTAGCTCCAAGGCGTAATGAGGTCCTACAACAGTCCATTGCTGTGTTGCCAACACCAATGATCAGAACTTTCTTACCTATAGAGTCGATATGATCAAATGCCACTGACTCAAGCCAGTCAATTCCAATATGAATATGATCTGTATCTTTCCGTCCGGGTATATCTAGATCTTTCCCCTTTGGAGCACCACTTCCAATGAAAACTGCATCGTAACCCTCATCTAACAAACCCTTCATACTTTCGACTGGTGAATTTAACCTGAGATCAACCCCCATATCTAAGATGTAGTTCATTTCCTCATCCAAGACCTCAGCAGGCAATCTGAATGCGGGTATATTGGTTCTCATCAATCCGCCAGTTTTATTAAGCGCCTCGTAGATAACGCAATCATATCCAAGCGGCATGAGATCGTTTGCCACTGTTAATGAAGCACAACCTGCCCCAACCAAAGCTATCTTTTTTCCGTTTTTCTTTTTTGGTGCTGTTGGCAGAAGGCCTTTCACATCATCACGATGGTCTGCAGCCACACGCTTTAGGCGACAAATTGCTACCGGCTTCTCCTCAACTCGACCACGACGACAAGCTGGCTCGCAAGGCCTATCACATACGCGTCCTAAAATACCGGGGAAAACGTTGGATTTCCGATTTAACATATACGCATCTGTAAAGCGCCCTTGAGCAATTAAACGTATATATTCAGGCACATCAGTATGAGCTGGGCAGCCCCACTGGCAGTCCACTACCTGGTGAAAATATTCGGTTCCTTCCGTCTTCGTGGGATCCATTAGAGTAGCTCCGAACCCTTTTTCTTAGGGGTTGCGCTCCATTTACGAAGATAATGCCTCAAAATCCGGAAATCAGTTCCCTTGAAAGCTAAGGCTTTGCCCATAATCACTGCGATTTTCATAGGATCCATACTCCCGAATCGCGCCATTATAGACCTCGGAATGATGGCTACAAGTACTATTGTCACTAGATTTGAGAAAAAATCCTATACCAATCTATATAACATATAAATTAAATACCAAATCGGCGGCGACCAAAGACGCTTTTAGCTAAAATAGTTTCAATGGACCAAGAACATTTAATGCTTAAATTAACTGCTAGCTTCGCAAGAGTTATATGTATCTGTGCGCTTTTTATCGTAGTTATCGGTCACGTTGCAGCACAAGGGGTGGGAATACCAGAGGTTATCCAAACGCCAGTGGGTCCCGTACAAATAGAAAATGAACTGTTTTCTGGGAACGATGCCGAAAATTCATTAGAACGGTCTCTTCCAGTTGATGAAGAGCTGCCGCGCGCAGAAATGACCAGTCTGCTGGAAGCCCAGATCGAACTCCAAAGCTCAGTGGAAAATGAAGAGTATGCTGAGGCAGTAAGTCTGGCTGAAATAGTATTACAGAACATAAAGACTCAATTTGGAGATAAATCTTCACAAACCGCCGTATCATTGTCTAACCTTGGTGAAATGCAGCGCCGGGCAGAATTGCACGAAGATGCCGGCTTGAGCTTTTTAAATTCGATTGAACTATTTCGGGAACTTGAAGGCGAAACAACGCCGTCCGCTATTTTACCTCTAGTAGGGCTTGGTGCTTCATACCACGGATTAGGTGATTACACTCAAGCCGTAAACGTATTAGAAGAAGCTCGTGCAATTAATCGTCGCAATTTTGGCCTTTTAAATGAGGATCAAATTACTATCTTAGATCACCTAGCAAACAGCCTGATCAGAATGGAAAGATATGAAGATGCGGAACGCAATAAATTAACTGGCCTAGATATTATGGAGAGACTGCATGGTGATTCATTAGAACTTCTTCCGGCAATCTATAAGCATGCTCGATGGCTTAGAGGTAGCAACCGTTTTGAAGAAGCGCGGAATTATTACGTGCAAGCATTGCGACTAATTAGAAAAGTGGATGGATCAAATAGCGCACTTCTAGCTGAGTCCTACAGAGCCATAGGCAATAGCTATCGTGATCAGAAGCTTCCTGAGGGTCGGGGAATAAGCGCGCTACGCCGTGGCCTAGAAATTCTAAGATCCCAGGAACATCCTAATAAGCTGGAAATATCTCGAATGTTAAGGAATATTGGTGACTGGCATGCTGCATTCAGTACAGTAGGGCCAACTGGTAATGAGTACCGAGAGGCTTGGGCCTTACTAGATGAATTAGAAGATGGTGAGGCACTTCAATATCGTTTTTTCTACGAACCTAGTTATGTATTAAATATCAACCCGAGCACTAGAGGCTTAGCAGACCCAAGCCACCCAGATGCTGTGGATGGTTATGTGTTAGTTTCTTTTGATATTACCCCTGCAGGTAAAGCGACAAACATAGCAGTTGTTGAATCTGTACCACAGGGATTCAAGGATGAAGCAACTGTCTTATCCATAAGTCGATCGCGTTTTCGTCCACGACTGCTTGAGGGAGAACCTGTAACCGCAAAAGGAGTCACTCGCAGGTACACTTTTCAGTACATACCATTATCCAAACAGAATTGAGCAATTTAGTGCGTATTTTCCACCCTATTTTTGTCCTTTTAACTTTATTTTTAGCTTCGAAACTGTCCGCACAAGTTGAAAACGCTATTGCACCACCTGAAGTTAATGATGCCCAACGATTTTTTGAAAATGCGCGTATTCAAACTGAGTTGAATGAACTTTCTGAGGCACAGGATAATTACCTTGATGGAATTGATTTGCTTATACAAGAAAATGGAGAATATTCACCGTCACTTGTAGAACCGTATATGGGGCTTTCCCAAATCTATATTCTCAACGGGCAGCACCTTGAAGCAGTCACAATTCTTGAAGAAGCTCAGCATATAAGCCAACGAAATTTTGGTCTACTTAATATGGATCAAATAGCTTTGCTAGATGAAATGAGCAATGCCTATCTTTTGATGGGTGACACGATAAAGGCAGAAACTATTCAACAAGAACGATTGACACTAGCGATTCGCCGCTACGGGGAAGAAGATCCTCAAGTAATTCCGTTCAGACATAAATTAGCACACTACTACGACCTATCTAGAATGCGAGGACGCGCACGCGAACAGTTCGAAGCTATTCTAGAAATACAGCAAAAAAACTTTGATCAATACGACGAAAGAAAGCTTTCTACATTGAGCGAATTAGTGCGAATAGATATTCTTCTTGGAACCCCAAGTTCAGCAAGAAGACAAATTTTAGAAATCCTTGAGTATAGGAATGAGATATCTCCAACTCATATAGCAATAGCTCTTGCCGTATTAGGAGACTGGGATCTTGCATTTGGTCGTACAGAAAAGGCTCTCGAATATTATCGAGATGCATATAAGACTTTGGGAGAAACAAGTTCTTCCCTAGCTGCTGAATATTTCTCTACCCCTAAGCTGATTAATTTTGTGCCACCACCTAGCCCAGTAGATATTCAGGGTAACCACACAAACTATATTTGGGGTTGGATATCCGTTCGATTAGATATCTCATCTTACGGCATTACCAGTAACATTGAGGTTCTAGAGTCATCTCCAAGCGGTTACATGGACTCACTATATGTGAAAAGTCTAAGTGAAGCTGTATATAGGCCAAGTCTAACCAAAGGCGAACCCTCAGATACCAAAGCAGCTTTATACGATCACCAGTTTAGATACTTCAACGACGAAGGGTGGTAGTTGCTTCCCAATTAGGGGATAAAATGAGCGGATAAGCAAGGGACCCAAAAATACTTTGAAGCCCCTTGCTAACCAATTTTATCGCACTAAAGGTTGTAACCTCGCTCCTCATGTAAAACGATATCTAGTCCTTCTGTCTCTTCATCATCTGAGACGCGTAAGGGAGAAATAGCATTAACAACTTTTAGTAACACAAAACTTGCAATTGCCGTCCAAACGACAGTAGCCAAGATTCCTATCAGCTGTATTACAAACTGACTTCCAATAGTTTCATCACCCAACCCAAGGCCATCATAGGCTGATGCAGAAAATACAGCAGTTAATAGAAGCCCAATCATACCGCCTACTCCATGGACCGGAAAAACATCTAATGAGTCATCTATTTTTAGCGTTTGCTTTATGTACTGAGTAGCAACAAAGCATCCAAATCCTGCGGCTAACCCTATGAATAACGCTCCAACGGGCCCAACAAAACCCGATGCTGGTGTAATTGTTGCAAGCCCAGCAACCATTCCTGTCACAATACCAAGGACACTTGGCTTACCATACTTAACCCATTCGCAAGTCATCCAAGTTAATGAGGCCACAGCTGCGCTTATATGCGTGACAAGCATTGCCATGCCTGCACCACCACTAGAGCCAAGCGCACTACCAGCATTAAACCCAAACCAACCAACCCAAAGCATACAAGCCCCAGTAACAGTCATTGGCAGATTGTGAGGAGGACCTGAGTTAGGAAATCCCCGTCGATTGCCCATAAGCATGGCGGCTACAAGAGCAGCTACGCCAGCTGTTATATGAACTACTGCACCTCCAGCAAAATCTCTGAAGCCCATATCAAACAACCAGCCGCCTTCAGCCCATACCCAATGCACAACCGGAAAATAGACAACAACTACCCAAGCAGCAGAAAAAAGTAGAAGTGCTGAAAACCTCATACGTTCTGCGAAGGCCCCAACAAATAAGGCTGGAGTTATGATTGCAAAAGTAAGTTGAAACATAACAAAAACTGACTCAGGAATTGTCCCCGATACGCTATCTACTTCAACACCGCTTAAGAAAGCCCTTGAAAGATCTCCTACATAAGCGTTGCCACTGCCAAATGACAAGCTATAACCGCAGATGACCCATATCACAGAAACTAAGCAAGCAATGCTAAAACACTGCATAACAACCGATAGAACATTACGACTTCCAACTAATCCCGCATAAAAAAGGGAAAGACCAGGTAATGTCATAAACAGCACTAAGGCTGTTGACGTTAAAATCCATGCCGTATCACCAGTGTCAATTGCCTGACTCCAGCCAACTACAGGCCAGATGCTAAGAATAATAGGTAGAACAATTCGTTTCATAAAAGAGCTCACTTTTTCCCCTCCTCTTTTAGTGGTTTTTATATTGCTTCGTCACCAGTTTCGCCAGTTCTGATCCGGTGTGCCTCTAATAGTTCCGTAATGAATATTTTGCCATCCCCTACTTTGCCAGTTTTTGCAGCTCCGATTATTGCCTCAACAACACGTTCAGCTAAATCATCATTAACAGCTACTTCCACTTTTACTTTAGGAAGAAAATCCACCACATACTCAGCACCTCTATAAAGTTCCGTATGACCCCTTTGACGGCCAAAACCTTTAACCTCGGTAACTGTCATACCCTGTACACCTACTTCCGCCAAAGCGTTCCGAACATCATCAAGGCGGAATGGTTTAATTACGGCAGTTATAAGTTTCATATTTATCCCCTAGACAAAATTTTATTATATATGTCCGTATTATTAAGTTTTTTTACAGGGCAAAGTCATTGTAACTCTTCTGAGCCGTAATTGTGCAAAATGCACCAATTTAGTGCATTATGAACAGACACTAGCGATTTATATTCATAAATTGCAACATTGTCACAGGTATACTGGTTCAAAATTCTCTAAAGGATTAAAACATGCTGATTAAACGACAAAGGGGCATCAAAACTTCTGAAATCACAGCGGAATCCACTTTCCGTAAACGGCGGATGTTACTGAAAACTGCCTTAGCTATGGGCTTAATACAATCTGCAAATTCATCAGCTCAGGACAATTTAATATCCCTCGAAGCCAAAGATTCAGATACTCGTAAAAAACCATTCCCTGAAAATGGACAAATAAATAATTTAAAAATTTGGCGTGGCGATATTGACTTAGAATCAACCCCCTTCGAAGATGTCACCGGATACAACAACTACTATGAGTTCGGTACAGGTAAAACAGACCCTGCAAGATATGCACACACACTAGAACCTCACCCATGGAATGTTACGGTTGAAGGTGAGGCAAATAAGACCGGGACTTATGCACTTGAAGACATATTAAAGGGGCACGTTTTAGAAGAGCGGGTATACCGATTTCGTTGTGTTGAAGCATGGTCAATGGTAGTGCCATGGATCGGTTTTCCATTAGCTGATTTACTTAGAAAATTTGAACCAACATCTCGGGCTAATTACGTACAATTTTTTACTCTCAATGAACCAGAACAAATGCCAGGTGTCCGCTACCCTGTTTTACGTTGGCCATATCGAGAGGGACTGACAATTGCCGAAGCTATGCATCCACTTACCCTCCTCACAGTCGGTCTTTATGGTCAGGTACTACCTAATCAAAATGGAGCACCCCTACGACTGATAGTTCCATGGAAGTATGGCTTCAAAAGCATAAAATCAATTGTTCGTATTCGCTTTATGCAGGACCAACCACAAACAAGCTGGAATATGGCTAATGCAAGAGAGTACGGATTCTACTCCAATGTCAATCCTGGTAAAGATCATCCTAGGTGGAGCCAAGCTACTGAGAGAGTTCTAGGGGGAGGACTTTTTTCTGCACGTATTCCTACAAGGCTTTTTAACGGCTATGCGGAGGAAGTCGCTAGTCTTTATACAAGCCTAGATCTGAATACAAACTATTAGCTGGTGTTGTGACTGTGCGCCGCCGTTTCCATGCGTTAGTAAAAGCGTTCATCCTCGGTGCTTGCATTATTCCTTTGATACACCTTATAGCCAGAGCCAATGGATTGGGAGATCTTGGAGCAAACCCTATTCAGGAAGTATTGCACACTTTAGGTAAAACGGGTCTCAACCTTACCTTGATTACCCTAATGATTACTCCCTTGCGTAAAGAAACAAACTTTTACTGGCTAGTGAGTTTACGTCGTATGCTTGGTCTCTCAGCATTTTTCTACGCATTACTTCATGCTCTAACCTATGTAGCATTGGACCAAGGTTTCATGTGGAGTTCCTTGTACATAGATGTAACCCAAAGGCCTTACATAACACTTGGCGCTTTGGCGCTGCTTATTATGATTCCATTGGCGATAACCTCAACAAAAGCTTCTCAGAGACGTTTAGGTCGTATATGGAAAAAGTTACATCGTTTAATTTACTTGATTGCAAGTCTTGGGGTTTTGCACTTCTTTTTGCAAGCTAAAATAGATGTTGCTGAACCTATTATTTATAGCATCGCCTTATTGTTACTTTTAGGTTACCGCGCTAATACATGGCTTAAAAGACAACAAGCCACAAGAAAACAATGAAATCTAACTAATTAATTTTTAAAATCAACGTAACGAATAAACCCAAGCAATAAGTTCGTCGAGCAATTCTACGCCAGGTCCTCGGTGCGCATCAGTGGCATTCACCATTGCGCTAACTGTATATGTTTTACCGTTAGCAGCATGTACATACCCAGAAATCGCGGCAACATTGTCTAGTCTGCCCGTTTTCACATGCGCCCTTCCCTCTTGAGCCGGCCCAAATCTCCCTCTAGTTGTACCATCAAGTCCACCGATCGACATGGAAGCCATAAATTCTGATCCGAATGGACTAGTTTGTGCTAGTTCTAAAATATCTGAGAGAAGAGAAGCTGAGATACGCGAATCCCGAGAAAGTCCAGCACCGTTTTCTATAACCAAGGACAGAGGATCTAAACCACGTTCAATTAGGAAGTTTCGAATGACTTCGACACCACCTTCATGGGTAGCCGGGACATAATTTTCCTTAGCTCCCAAAGTCAAAAGTAATTGGCGGGTCATTACATTATTGCTGTACTTATTAATGCTCCGAATTACCTCTGCAAGCGATCTCGATTGCCATACCAATTCAGGAGTAAACCTATCCTCAATTTTCTGACTGGTTACTTCACCTGCATAGATCCCCCCAAGATCCCGCCACAATGTAGAAAATAAACCATGCGCGTAAGTATCATGCCTTAACACTGAACGATAAAGAGAATATGGGGCGCAAGCTTCTGAGAAGGAACCAGAAAAAACTGCCGTTTTCCCAAAATCTGGATCGCGAATATCAAAGCTTATGCCAGCCTGGTAACCCCCACATGCTCCATTAACCAGCTCAAGGCTATTCTCAATAATCAGGTTATCTAATATTGGGTCTGAAGCTATAAGAACCTCGCGTCCATTAGAGTGCACACGAAACTGAAACCTTACAGCTTGATAATTGAGAAGTAACGCATTTGGTGTAACATTGTAGGAACGATAGGGTTGACCATCAAAATCTCTGGGATTGGTTTGAACTCGAGCAAAAAAAGAATCATCTATAACCAGGTCTCCAGTTATCTCTTCTAAACCATTTCGCCTTAACTCTCGCAATAAATTCCAAAATTCTTCAGTAACCAGATAGGGATCTCCGTAACCCTTGATACCCAGGTCACCATCTAACCTGCGACCATCCCATTCACCTAAAAAATAAATTTCTGTTGGCCATCTGTAGGTTGGCCCTAGAACT
The DNA here is from genome assembly GCA_002718345.1 of Rhodospirillaceae bacterium. GTDB lineage: Bacteria > Pseudomonadota > Gammaproteobacteria > Steroidobacterales > Rariloculaceae > UBA6522. The sequence continues at coordinate 2,820 of PBDA01000048.1, read as the reverse complement.
TCAAGAGCTACCCATGTGGTTAAAAGTTTTATCGTTGACGCAGGATTACGAGGAACCTCTGCATTATGGGAAAGCACTGGCTCTTCTTTATGAAGTTCTTTCACTAAAATGCTAATACCTTGATAAGGAATACCGTGAGCACTAACAATTCTATCGAGCTGGCCAGGCAGCTGCGCTAATAGCGTTTCACATATGGCACATGAGAGCAGGACACTAAAAAATATTCGCATGGCCCAATTTTGCCTAAATCCGAGGATAGTATGTAGTAAGCCAAAATTCCATTTTGTTAAAAAGCGGGACCGCGGTACTGGCTTAGTCAAAAATTAGGAATCTCCAGCTAAGAAACTAGGTAAAGCCATCTTCTTCTCACCTCGAACAACCTTTAGCGGCCCAGCTCGATACCCCTGACGAACCAGTTCAGAAAACAACATCACAATACTCTCGGCATGCACGCTTGCTTCTGAGGATGACATTTTTCTCACACTAGCCCTCACGCAAGGCTCTCGGGAAGCTGGTTTAACTTGATGTAAAGCTAAATGAAGATCACTAAATGCCGCTCTAAGTTCAACAGGCAATTCATCGTGCTCCAAATCATCAAGGTACTCCAAATAAGCAGTAGTTAATCGCTGCTTAATCGGGCCATCCCCAACTAATACAGCTACTGCGTCCTTAAATCGCTCAGCTAGGTAAATCACAAATCAATTCTTATTGTTTTTAGGCTAAAAAAAGCAAACATCAAATGTTTATTAGAAGCAAATAATGTTCTAGTGCCACTATATAACCAATTCTGATGAACTTCTGCAACCTTATCTCATACAGATGATCGATCAATCCCAAACTTTTTCATTCGATCAGCAAATGTTGAAGGCTTTAAGCCTATTAATTGAGCCGCGCCTGATGGGCCAGAGACTCGCCAATTTGAGATCTTAAGTGCAGCTATCATGTTTTTTTTGCCTAGCTCAATAATCTCACTTTCCTTCATTACTGCATATTCATCTGAAGTATTATCCGATAACTTTGTAACAGGTGCTAAATTAAGGATATCTGCCATTGCCAAATCCAATCTAACAACTTTCCCTTTTGAAAGTATTACTGCTCTCTCAACAATATTATTTAATTCGCGTACGTTACCTGGCCATTCATATTTTTTTAATAAGTCGGCTTGTTTACGGGAAAGTGTTAGCGGTTGTTGTCCAAAATCATGGCAAATTTTTTCTAGAAAATGGGTTGCCAGCTGCACAACATCATCATCACGATCACGAAGCGGTGGCACCAAAATAGGAAAAACACTTAATCGATAGTAAAGATCTTCTCTAAACTCATTCAATTCAACTTCTGTCTCTAAATCCCTATTTGTGGCAGCTACAACCCTAACGTCTACTGATTGTGTCTTATCATCACCGACCTTTTCGTACTCGCTTTCTTGCAAGACCCTTAGCAGCTTACTCTGAAGATCCAGTGGAATTTCACTAATTTCATCCAAAAATAAGGTACCACCATCAGCTAACTGAAATCGACCAATTCGATCACGATGTGCTCCTGTAAAAGCCCCCTTTACGTGGCCAAAAAACTCGCTCTCAAATAATTCATGAGGTATTGAAGCGCAATTAACTTTTACAAGGGGACCACTGCTTCTTGTACTTTGGGCATGAATTGCATGTGCTATTAATTCTTTGCCAACGCCTGATTCACCCTGTATCAGTACATTGGCTGTGGTCTGAGCAACTGCTTCTAATTGAGTTAACATTTTTTTTAGAGCCTGACTCTGACCAATGATTCGCCCAAAATTCATAGAGATATGTACCTCCTCTCGAAGATAATCTCTCTCTTGCTCTAGCTCAGCTTGCAACCGCTCATTCTCTTGAAATGCAGTTCGAAGCTTGCGCTCTGCTATATTGCGTTCCGTAACATCCTTAAGGGCTACATACATTCGCTTCACGTCCCCATTTTCTTCACGATCAGCATGAGAAGAAACAAGAACTTCAACCACATCACCAGTCTTAGTTATATAACGACGGGGCTCATTGTCTAAGTCCCCTTGAGCTATGATGTCAATTAATGAATTCTGATCTAAGCCGGAATCCTCCGCCATAAAATCTGTCACATTGCGCCCAATTACGTCCTCACGCTGATAACCGAGCTTCATAAGCCATCTATCGCTTACATGCACAATACGAGCTTGGCTATCAATCGTATGCATCATTGCCGGTGTGTCACGATATAGATCCTGATAATGTTGCTCAATCTGGTCACTTTCTCCTACTTCAGAGTAAACAGCTACTGTTTCCAAATACCTACCATCTACTTCTCTTTCCACAACGGCATCTGCAAGACACTCGATGACCTTGCCAGATTTTGTTCTGATATCTACTGGTACGTTATAGAGTCTTCCAGTGCGCCGAAGAAGCGGCAGATAATCCTCCACTATGCGATTTGCAGCAGCCGAACTTGCCAAATCCTGTGGTTTGTAATTGGTGATTTCGGAACGCGTATACCCAAAGCGCTGAAGCCAAGTATCACTGGCATCCAAAAAGCAACCATCCTCACCCACCACCACAGACATTGTAGGACCTTTACGAAATAGAGCTTTATATCTTTCATTCATTTCATGATATTACGGTTTTCCGTGAAATTAATCAACGGATTTCCGTGTTTTAACGGTTTTCCGTGTTATTAAAAATTACGTAAATTATTGAAATAAATAATAAAATTAATTTTGGCACGCTATTTGCATCTATTAGGGCAAGCCCCGCCTTTTATATAGAGGCGGATTATTGGAGTTTCGTCAAAGGAAGGACGAGGATCGTGTTTAGTGTAACT
>PBDA01000047.1 GCA_002718345.1 Rhodospirillaceae bacterium | reverse complement strand
TGATGCTTGATTTAACTCTTAAAGATCTTGAGAGAGTACTTTATTTTGAAAACTATATTGTTCTTGATCCAGGTTTAACGTCCTTGAAACGTTATCAAGTTATGACAGAAGAAGATTATTTATCTGCCCAAGATGAATATGGGCAAGATGATTTTGAAGCTGGAATTGGAGCTGAGGCAATCCGAAAGCTTTTAGAGAACTTGGATCTTGAGGTTCAAAAGGATGAAATTAGAAAAGAATTATCTGAAACTACATCAACAGTTAAGCCCAAGAAATTAATTAAACGCTTAAAATTAGTTGAATCATTTATAAATTCAGGGAATAGGCCAGAATGGATGATTTTGACAGTTGTTCCGGTTATACCGCCTGACTTACGTCCACTTGTGCCTCTTGATGGTGGTAGATTTGCTACTTCAGATTTAAATGACCTGTATAGAAGGGTTATAAATAGAAATAATCGTCTTAAAAGACTCATTGACCTTCGTGCTCCAGATATAATTGTAAGAAATGAAAAAAGAATGCTGCAGGAATCTGTTGATGCACTCTTTGACAATGGTCGTCGTGGAAGAGTTATTACTGGAACAAACAAGAGGCCATTAAAATCTTTAGCTGACATGTTAAAAGGGAAGCAAGGACGGTTTCGCCAAAACCTTCTAGGTAAGCGAGTTGATTATTCGGGTCGTTCAGTAATTGTGGTTGGGCCAGAGTTGAAATTGCAACAATGTGGCTTACCAAAAAAAATGGCTTTGGAATTGTTTAAGCCTTTCGTTTATTCGCGACTTGAACAGTATGGTATGGCTGCAACGATTAAAATGGCAAAAAAGATGGTTGAAACAGAAAGACCTGAGGTTTGGGATATTTTAGAAGAGGTTATAAGAGAGCATCCTGTTCTTTTAAACCGGGCTCCAACTTTGCACCGACTTGGGATTCAAGCCTTTGAACCAATTCTGATTGAAGGAAAAGCAATTCAATTGCATCCCTTGGTTTGCACTGCTTTTAACGCAGATTTCGATGGCGACCAAATGGCTGTTCATGTTCCGCTATCTTTAGAAGCTCAGCTTGAAGCTAGAGTCTTAATGATGTCGACAAACAACATTCTAAATCCGTCCAATGGAAAGCCGATAATTGTTCCTTCGCAGGACATAGTTTTAGGGCTGTATTATATGAGCATCTCTCAACCAAATGAAGTTGGTGAAGGTATGACTTTTGGTAGCGTTGATGAAATTGAGCATGCTTTATCTGCTGGGGTTGTTTCTTTGCATGCAAGAATAAAGTCAAGGTACACAACTGTTGATGAAGAAGGAAAACAAATAACTAGCATAATTGAAACTACTCCCGGTCGAATGCTGATATCAGCAATTTTTCCAAGACATCATAAATTGCCTTTCTCGCTTATTAATCGTTTACTTACTAAGAAAGAAGTCAGTCAAGCTATTGACGAGGTTTACAGGCATACAGGCCAGAAAGATACGGTTTTATTTGCTGACAGGCTAATGGCTCTAGGTTTTGCGAATGCGGCAAAAGCAGGTATTTCGTTTGGAAAAGATGACATGGTGGTTCCCGGCGCAAAAGAAAGATTAGTTGATGAAACTCGTGAATTGGTAAAGGAATATGAAATTCAATACCTTGATGGACTTATAACTCAAGGAGAAAAATACAATAAGGTTGTTGATGCTTGGGCACAATGCACTGAAAAAGTTGCAGACCAAATGATGAAGGGTATGTCTGGTGGTGAAGACCTTGAGGGTGGAGGAACTGAAGTTAATTCGATTTATATGATGGCGCATTCAGGAGCTAGAGGATCAGTTGCACAAATGAAGCAATTAGCTGGCATGCGAGGTTTGATGGCAAAACCATCAGGAGAAATAATTGAGACTCCTATTATATCAAATTTTAAAGAAGGCCTTTCGGTTCTCGAATATTTCAATTCAACACACGGAGCAAGAAAGGGACTTGCTGATACTGCACTTAAAACTGCTAACTCTGGTTATCTTACACGTCGTCTTGTTGATGTTGCGCAGGACTGCATAGTTATTGAGGACGATTGTTTTAGCGAAGAAGGTTTAACGGTTAAGGAAGTTTTAGAAGGTGGAGAAGTTATAGTTTCTCTTGCAGAAAGAATATTGGGCCGGTGTGCTGCTGTTGATATAGTTAACCCCCTGAATGATGAACTAATAGTTCCATCAGGTAAACTAATTGATGAAAACGACTCAAAAAATGTAGAAAAATATGGAGTTGAGTCGGTTCTTATTCGTTCTGTTTTAACGTGTAAGACTCGAGGGGGTGTATGTGGCAAATGTTATGGAAGAGATTTAGCTCGTGGGACTCCTGTAAATATAGGTGAAGCAGTTGGAGTTATTGCTGCACAATCAATAGGTGAGCCAGGGACTCAGTTGACAATGCGGACGTTTCACATTGGTGGAACGGCACAACTTTCAGAACAGACTGCAGCAGAGGCAACTCATGACGGCCAAGCAAAAATAGAAAACAGAAATGTAGTAACTGATTCTCGTGGTGATCTCATTGTTATGGGAAGAAATACTGAATTGGTGATTGCAGATGAAGACGGGCGTGAGCGAGGTCGTTACAAATTACCATATGGTGCAAAATTAGTCGCTGATGAAGGAACAGAAGTAAAAAAAGGTGATAAGATTGCAGAATGGGATCCTTACACAATACCTATAATTACAGAAAAGGAAGGTCTAGCATCATATAGGGATTTGGTTGATGGTATTTCGATGAGAGATGTTGAAGATGAAACAACCGGAATTGCAAGTAAGGTTGTTGTAGATTGGAGACAGCAACCAAAATCATCTGATCTTAGGCCTAGAATTACTTTACGTAATAAAGAGGGTGAAGTTGTAACATTGGCAAACGGTTTAGAGGCTGGTTATTTCTTGTCTGTCGGAGCTATTCTTTCAATTCGAGATGGAGAAGAAGTTCATGCTGGAGATGTTTTGGCTCGCATACCAAGAGAAGGAACAAAAACAAGAGATATTACTGGAGGCTTGCCAAGAGTAGCAGAATTATTTGAGGCAAGACTTCCTAAAGATCATGCAATTATGTCTGAGTCTGAAGGCGTAGTTCAATTTGGTAAAGATTATAAAAACAAAAGAAGGATATCTGTCCATCCAGGCGAAGGTAATGGTGAGCCAGTTGAATACTTGGTTCCTAAGGGCAAGCATTTATCTGTGCAAGAAGGAGATTTTATTAGTAAGGGAGATTTTCTTATTGATGGTAATCCTGTGCCACATGACATCCTCAGAGTCATGGGTGTTGAAGCTTTAGCTGCATATTTGGTTAGCGAGATACAAGAAGTCTATAGGCTTCAAGGTGTTACAATAAATGACAAACATATTGAAGTAATTTGTAGGCAAATGTTACAAAAAGTTGAAGTTAGTGATGGCGGTGAAACTACTTTACTTATGGGAGAGCAAGTAGATAGAGAGGAATTACAAGAAGTAAATGAAAAAGCAATAGCTCAAGATTTAAAACCGGCTATGGCGGAACCTATTTTACTAGGAATTACTAAAGCTTCACTTCATACAAAGTCTTTTTTCTCTGCAGCATCTTTTCAAGAAACCACAAGAGTTTTAACAGAAGCAGCAGTCTCAGGTAAGGTAGATAGACTTGATGGGCTTAAAGAGAATGTAATTGTTGGTAGATTAATTCCTGCAGGTACAGGTGGTGCTATGAATAAGTTTCGCTCTTTTGCTGCTCAAAGGGATAGAGAGGCATTAGAGAAAGAGCAGGCAGAAAAAGAAGCGGAGCAAAACAGGCTTAAAGCTGAACAGTTAAAAATTGAAGGACCGCAAATAGATGAAAGTGAGAGTAATGAGCCAGTTTTATAGCTTTTCTGCGTTTTAGAACTTGGTTTCTTATCATTAAATCCTTTTTTTGCAAAAAATTTTGAAATTTTATCATATTTTGGCCTAAAACCTTGCATATTTGCTTGACGTGAAACTATACCGTACATAGTATTCGCGCCTCTAGTGTGCTGGTCGTAGGTAATCCTAAACACGGTTCATTAAGAAAACGGTAATAACGTATTTTGCCAATGTATGGCTTGATTTTCGCGATTTAGATCAGTTTCGTGAAGAATTTTTTTGTGCAGGCATATTTAATGGAGAAGCTATGCCAACAATTAATCAACTTGTAAGAAAACCAAGAGTAAGGCCGGTAAGCAAAAATAAAGTTCCAGCCATGCAATCTTGCCCACAAAAAAGGGGAGTTTGCACGCGTGTTTATACGACTACGCCGAAGAAACCTAATTCAGCTCTAAGAAAAGTAGCAAGGGTAAGATTAACCAACGGTTTTGAAGTAACAAGTTATATACCTGGTGAAGGGCATAATCTTCAGGAGCATTCGGTGGTAATCATTAGAGGTGGGAGAGTAAAAGATTTACCAGGGGTAAGATACCACATAATTCGAGGAGTTTTAGATACCCAAGGTGTAAGTGATCGAAGGCAACGGAGATCTAAATATGGCGCCAAGCGCCCAAAATAATTAGGAGTGACCCTTGTCTCGACGTCGTGCAGCAGAAAAAAGACAAATATTACCAGATGCAAAATATGGTAATTTGGTAATAGGTAAGTTTATGAACTCCTTAATGTACAGTGGTAAGAAGTCAAACGCTGAGAGAATAATTTATGGTGTTTTGGATAGAATTCAAGAGAAACGAAATAATTCTGATCCTGTAAAACTTTTTCAAGAGGCGCTAGAAAATGTAAAACCAGAAATTGAAGTAAGATCGAGACGTGTTGGAGGTGCTACTTATCAAGTTCCTGTTGAAGTTCGCCCAGAGAGGGCGCAAGCACTTGCAATCCGATGGTTAATTTCCGCTGCTCGTTCTCGTTCTGAAAATACGATGGTCGAAAGATTGTCTGGTGAGCTAATGGATGCTGCCGATAGCAGAGGAAATGCTGTTAAAAAACGTGAAGACACCCACAAAATGGCTGAAGCAAATAAAGCTTTTGCTCATTACAGATGGTAATAAGTTTTTAGGAAAGAAATTATGGCACGCAAAACTCCACTAAATAAGTACCGAAATATAGGTATTATGGCCCATATAGATGCTGGCAAGACAACAACTACTGAAAGAATACTTTACTATACTGGTATTTCTCACAAGATAGGTGAGGTGCATGATGGTAATGCTACTATGGATTGGATGGAGCAAGAACAAGAAAGAGGGATAACTATTACATCCGCAGCTACTACCTGTTTTTGGCGCGATCAGAGAATAAACATAATTGATACCCCGGGTCATGTAGATTTTACAATTGAAGTTGAAAGAAGTCTTAGGGTTCTAGATGGAGCGGTAGCAGTTTTTGATAGTGTTGCAGGCGTAGAACCTCAATCAGAAACTGTGTGGCGTCAAGCAGATAGGTATGGTGTTCCTAGAATTTGTTTTATTAATAAGATGGACCGTACTGGGGCTAACTTTGAAAGAACAGTTGAAATGATAATTGATAGACTAGGTGCAGTGCCACTAGTTCTACAAATTCCCCTTGGCAAAGAATCAGAATATCAAGGTGTGATTGATTTAATTAAAATGAAAGCAGTAGTTTGGGAAAATGAGAGTTTAGGAGCCAAATTTTCTTTACAAGAAATACCTGATGAATATTTGGATGAAGCAAAGACAAAAAGGTCTAATCTTGTAGAAAACGCTTTAGAGCAAGATGATGAAGCTCTGGAAGCATATCTAGAAGGTAAAGAGCCTGCCAACGAAACTTTAATTAAATGTATAAGAAAAGGAACTATTTCTGGATCTTTTGTTCCTGTTCTGAATGGTTCAGCATTTAAAAACAAAGGAGTGCAACCGTTATTAGATGCGGTTATAGATTTTTTGCCTTCTCCAACTGATGTTGATGCGATTACTGGTGTTAAGCCTGCTGCAGAAGAAGATGTCGTCCGAAAAACTAGTGATGATGAGCCTCTTTCTGCATTGGCGTTTAAAATTATGACAGATCCTTTTGTTGGATCTTTAACGTTTGTAAGGGTGTACTCTGGAGTGATTGCAACAGGAGCATCGGTTTTAAATTCTGTTAAAGACAAGCGTGAGAGAATTGGCAGAATGCTTCAAATGCATTCTAATCATCGAGAAGATATTAAAGAGGCAAGAGCTGGAGATATTGTTGCAATAGCAGGACTAAAGTTAACAACTACAGGTGACACTTTGTGTGATGTTGATCAACCTGTCGTTCTTGAAAGAATGGAATTTCCTGATCCTGTAATAGAGATAGCTGTGGAGCCTAAAACTAAAAATGATCAAGAAAAAATGGGAACTGCATTGACCAGACTTGCTGCAGAAGACCCTTCTTTTCAAGTGTCTTCAGATGAAGAAAGTGGCCAAACCATAATTAAGGGCATGGGTGAACTGCACCTTGAGATTATTGTTGATCGTATGAAGCGAGAATTTAAAGTAGAAGCAAATATTGGTGCTCCTCAAGTTGCCTATCGTGAGACTATTTCTTCAAATGCAGATATTGATTATACCCACAAAAAACAAACTGGAGGTGCAGGTCAGTTTGCTCGTGTAAAAATGTCATTCGAAACTTTAGAACCTGGATCAGGAATTATTTTTGAGGATAAAATCCGTGGAGGCAATATTCCTAAGGAATACATACCTGGTGTTGAGAAAGGTATTAGATCAGTTGCAAATGCAGGTCTTCTTGCTGGGTTTCCTGTTATTGATTTTAAAGTAATTTTGGTTGATGGCGCCTATCATGATGTAGATTCAAGCGTGATGGCATTTGAAATTGCAGCACGTTCTGCTTTTAAAGAGGCCATGCCAAAACTAGGTGTGAGATTGCTTGAGCCTATGATGAAAGTTGAGGTTGTCACTCCTGAAGAATATATGGGGGATGTAATAGGTGATTTAAATAGTCGTCGAGGTCAAGTTTCAGGAACTGAAGCTAGAGGTAATGCTACAGTCATTGAATCAAGTGTACCTTTAGCAAATATGTTTGGGTATGTTAACACATTACGTTCAATGACGCAGGGTAGAGCACAATTTACCATGCATTTTGATCATTATGAACCTGTTCCTCAAGCAGTTTCTGACGAAGTGCGAGCTAAGTTAGCTTGATTTTAATTTTTTATTTGAGCAAGTGGAGATAATAAGCGATGAGCAAGGAAAAATTTGAGCGAAACAAGCCGCATTGTAATATCGGCACTATAGGTCATGTTGATCATGGTAAGACAACGCTTACAGCAGCAATTACGAAAGTGCTTGCAGAAGCTGGTGGAGCGTCATTTACAGATTATGATCAAATCGATAAAGCTCCTGAAGAACGTGCACGTGGTATAACCATAGCGACTGCGCATGTTGAGTATGAGACGGAAAAACGGCATTATGCCCACGTGGATTGTCCGGGGCATGCTGATTATGTGAAGAATATGATTACAGGTGCAGCGCAGATGGACGGTGCTATTCTTGTTGTTAATGCGGCAGATGGTCCGATGCCTCAGACTCGTGAACATATTTTGTTGGCGCGTCAGGTAGGTGTTCCTGCAATTGTAGTTTTTTTAAATAAAGTAGATCAAGTTGATGATGAAGAGCTGCTCGATCTTGTTGAACTTGAAGTTCGTGAGCTTCTTTCTGCTTATGAATTTCCTGGTGATGATATTCCGATAATTAAGGGTTCAGCTTTGGCGGCACTTGAGGGTGGTGATGAAGCAACAGGTAAGAATGCCATTCTTGAGTTGATGAAAGCGGTTGATGATTATGTTCCTCAACCCGAGCGTCCTAAGGATAAGCCTTTTTTGATGCCAATCGAAGACGTCTTCTCTATATCTGGTCGTGGAACTGTGGTGACTGGGCGTATTGAGCGTGGTCTAGTTAATGTAGGCGATGAGGTCGAAATTGTGGGGATCAAGGATACATCTAAGACAACGGTAACGGGTGTTGAGATGTTCAGAAAGCTTTTAGATCAAGGTGAAGCAGGTGATAATGTTGGGTGTCTTGTTCGCGGAGTCGGTCGTGAAGATGTCGAGCGTGGGCAAGTATTGGCTAAGCCTGCGAGTATTACACCACATACTAAATTCAAAGCTGAGGCATATATTTTGACGAAAGACGAGGGCGGGCGTCACACTCCATTTTTTACGAACTACCGTCCACAATTTTACTTTCGTACCACAGATGTTACAGGAGTAGTGAAATTACCCGAAGGTACAGAAATGGTGATGCCGGGCGATAATGTAACCATGGAGGTTGAGTTAATTGCACCAATAGCCATGGATGATGGTTTACGTTTTGCTATTCGTGAAGGTGGTAGAACAGTTGGGGCAGGTGTAGTTGCTTCCATTACAACATAAAATAGTGATGATTTTTATGGAAGGTTAATGGCATGGCCATTGAAGGGCAAAATATTAGGATACGATTAAAGGCTTTTGATCACCGTATATTGGATCAATCTACGGGAGAAATTGTTACAACTGCTCAAAGGACAGGAGCAAGTGTTCGAGGACCTATACCGTTGCCAAACAAAATTGAGAAATTTACTGTGTTGCGTTCCCCTCATATTGATAAGAAATCGCGGGAGCAGTTTGAAATTCGAACACACAGACGATTGCTTGATATTATTGATCCGACCCCACAGACTGTAGATGCCTTGATGAAATTGGATCTTGCTGCGGGCGTTGAGGTTGAGATAAAGCTATAGCTTGAGGATGGAATTTTAATGCGTACAGGACTTATAGCTCAAAAAATGGGAATGACAAGAATTTTTACTGATGGTGGCATTCATCTTCCAGTGACTGTTCTTCAAGTTGATAAATGTGAAGTTGTTTCTACAGCTACAAATGAAAAAAATGGCTATACATCAGTTCAAGTAGGTGTTGGTAATTCCAAAACTAAGAATTTAACTAAATCTGAAAGAGGCCATTTTGCAAAATCAAAAATTGAACCTAAGAAAAAACTTCATGAGTTTAAAGTTTCTCCGGATGCATTGTTAAACATTGGTGATGAAATAATTGTTGATCATTTTGCTGTAGGTCAAAAAGTTGATGTTACTGGTATTTCAATAGGTAAAGGTTTTGCTGGTGCAATGAAGCGTCATAATTTTTCAGGTTTGAGAGCTTCACATGGAGTTTCTATTTCGCATCGTGCTCATGGTTCCACGGGGCAGTGTCAAGATCCAGGCAAGGTGTTTAAAGGGAAAAAAATGGCTGGGCATTTGGGAAATTCAAAGGTAACAGTTCAAAACCTAGAAATTGTTTTAACAGATAATGAGCGTGGTTTAATTTTTGTAAAGGGAGCAGTTCCAGGTTCGAAGGGGGGTTTTGTTTTGGTCAGAGACTCAATAAAAATAAAACAATCTTTGGACTTGCCTTTTCCAGCTGCAATCAAAGGATCATCAAATTCAAATGTAAATAAAGAGAAGCAAGATCAGAAAACAGAATTAAATCAGCAAGAAAAGTAGAATTTGGAAATTGTTTATGAAAAGTCAGGTTACAAATTTAGATAATGAAAATATTGAGGAAATTGAGCTTCCTGATAATATTTTTGCATTGCCGGTTAGACCTGATCTTTTGCACAGAGTTGTCCGGTGGCAGCTTGCAAAGAGGCGTTCAGGTAATCATAAAACGCGTACGGTAAGTGAAATAAGCGGAACTACAGCGAAGCCTTGGAATCAGAAAGGCTCAGGAAGAGCGAGGGCTGGCTCCACAAGGTCAACACAGTTTAGAGGTGGAGCGGTTGCTCATGGTCCTCGTCCACGTAAACATACTTTTGCACTGCCTAAAAAGGTAAGGCGTCTTGCTTTAAAAACTGCTTTGTCTTCAAAAATCTCTGAAGGTAAATTGGTAATTATTGATAAAATATCAGTTGATGAATTCTCAACATCCGGCATTTCTTTAAAATTTAAAAAGTTAGGTTGGAATTCTGTATTAATTATTGATAGCGGTGATTTAGATAATAAGTTTTTTCGTTCAGTAAGAAATATTCCTAATGTAGATATAATGGTTCAGCAAGGGACTAATGTTTATGATATTTTAAGAAAAGAAACTTTAGTTCTTACTAAGGCTGCAGTTGAAGCTTTAAAATTGAGGTTGTCATGATTCAGTCTACTGTAAGTAAAGAGCGTATATATGAAGTCTTAAGACAGCCTGTTATTACAGAAAAAGCAACTTTTGCATCAGAAAGAAATCAGTTGGTTTTTAGAGTTGCTCTGAATGCAGGAAAAAAAGAGATCAAAACTGCTGTTGAAACGTTATTTAAAGTTAAGGTCAAGAAAGTTAACACTTTACGCCAAATTGGAAAAGAAAAGAAGTTTAAGGGAGTAATTGGTAAAAGGAATGACTTTAAAAAAGCAATAGTAACATTGGAAGAAGGTCACAGTATTGATGTGACTACTGGAATTTAATTATGCCATTAAAAAAACATAAACCAACTACGTCTTCCCGGCGGGCACTTATCACTATAGATAAGTCAGCTGTATGGTCAGGAAGCCCGATGAAAAGCCTTACCCAAGGTAAAACAAAAAATGGGGGAAGGAATAACTATGGCAGGATTACCGCTAGACGCATTGGAGGTGGACATAAACAAAAGTACCGTATAATTGATTTTAAACGCTCTAAGGTTGGCGTAACTGCAGTAGTAGAACGTATTGAATACGATCCAAATAGAACAGCATTTATAGCTTTAATTAAATATAGTGATGGAGAGTATTCGTATATAATTGCGCCTCAGCGTATGGCGGTTGGAGACGAAGTCATGTCAGGTTCAGATTCGCCTATCAAGCCAGGTAATGCACTTCAAATTACTTCTATTCCGGTAGGAACAATAGTGCACAATATAGAAATGAAGCCAAAAAAAGGTGGTCAGATTGCGAGAGCTGCAGGAACTTACGCTCAAATTGTTGGTAAGGACTCTGGTTATGCTTTACTACGATTATCGTCAGGTGAGCAACGGATGGTTAGAGCAGAATGCATGGCAACAGTAGGAGCAGTTTCAAACTCTGATCAGCAAAATATAAAACTGGGCTCTGCAGGCCGAAAGCGCAGGCTTGGTAAGCGTCCCTCAGTAAGGGGTGTTGCTATGAATCCAATAGACCATCCACATGGTGGTGGTGAAGGAAGAACATCAGGAGGGCGTCACCCTGTAAGCCCTTGGGGTAAACCAACCAAAGGAAAACGAACTAGATCTAATAAAGTGAGTGATAGATTAATAGTTCGTAGCCGACACGTGAAAAAGAAATAAAGGATAAATTAGTGTCAAGATCAGTTTGGAAAGGACCGTTTGTTGAAGAGTTTCTGTTAAAGAAGGCAGAATCAACAAGGGAATCAGGTAGGAAGGAGATAATTAGAACATGGTCTAGAAGTTCTACAATTCTTCCTCAATTTGTTGGCTTAACATTTGGTGTTTATAATGGTCGGAAGTTTATTCCAGTTTTAATTACAGAAAGCATGGTTGGTCATAAGTTGGGCGAGTTTTCACCAACTAGGACTTACTCAGGTCATAGTGGTGATAAAAAGGCTTCTAGGGGTACGTAATGGGAAAACCTTCAACACAGCGTCGACTTTCAGACAATGAAGCACTTGCTAAGGCGACTCAACTGAGAGTTAGTCCGCAGAAATTAAACGTCGTAGCTGGACTAATTAGAGGCAAATCAGTTGAAACTGCTCTTGCTCAGCTTTCATTCTCTAAACGTAGAATTGCTCTGGATGTTAGAAAGGTTTTACAATCTGCTGTAGCTAATGCTGAAAATAATCACCAGTTAGATGTTGATCAATTAGTAGTTTCTGAGGCTAGTGTCGGAAAAGCATTTACGATGCGAAGATGGAAGCCTAGAGCAAGAGGCCGTGGAGCACGTATTGAAAAACCATTCAGTAATTTAACAATTGTGGTTCGTGAAAATGAGGAACGTGAGTAAATGGGACAGAAAGTAAATCCGATTGGACTTAGGCTAGGTATTAACAGAACTTGGGACTCGCGATGGTTCGCAGATGGTATTGGTTATGGAGAATTAATTCATGAGGATATAAAAATCAGGGATTACATCCATCGGAGACTAGGCGCACAGGCTGGCATAAGCAGAATAATAATAGAAAGGCCAGCAAAGAAGGCTAACATTACAATACATACGGCACGTCCCGGCGTTGTAATTGGTAAAAAAGGCTCAGATATAGAAAAACTAAGATTAGAGTTAGCAAAAATGACAGAGTCGGAATTGCATTTAAATATAGTTGAGATAAGAAAACCTGAAATTGATGCAAAGTTAATAGCCGATGTGATCGCTCTTCAACTGGAGCGAAGAGTTGCTTTTAGACGGGCAATGAAAAGAGCAGTGCAATCTGCAATGAGACTTGGAGCAAAAGGAATACGAATTAATTGTGGAGGAAGACTCGGTGGAGCAGAAATAGCAAGAACAGAGTGGTATAGAGAAGGAAGAGACCCTCTTCATACACTAAGAGCAGATATTGACTATGGTGAGTCTATTGCTAAGACAGCTTATGGTATTTGCGGAATAAAAGTCTGGGTTTTTACTGGAGAGGTGATGGCTCATGATCCAATGGCAAAAGATAAGCGGCTTGTCGATTTTCAACAAGGTTCAGGAGGCTCTAGGTAGCAAATGTTAAGTCCAAAAAGAACAAAATTTCGGAAAGCGCATAAAGGCAGGATTCATGGGAATGCCACAGGTGGGACAAACCTTAATTTTGGTGCTTATGGTTTAAAGGCTATGGAACCTGCTAGAGTCACTGCCAGGCAGATAGAGGCAGCTCGAAGAGCAATAACGCGTCATATGCGAAGAGCTGGTAGAGTTTGGATAAGAATATTTCCTGATGTACCAGTCTCATCAAAACCCACTGAAGTTCGGATGGGTAAAGGTAAAGGATCACCGGAGTATTGGATGTGTAGGGTTAAGCCTGGCAGAATAATGTTTGAAATTGATGGTGTCGCAGCATTGATAGCTAAGGAAGCATTTGATCGAGCATCTGCAAAATTGCCAATGAAAACAAAGTTTATAACAAGGGTTGGTGAAGGTGATTAATTATGAAAGCTGAAGAATACAAAGGAAAAAGTAACGATGAATTGGCAGATGAAATTTTTGGCCTCAGAAAAGAGTCTTTCAACTTACGTTTTCAGAAAGTAAATGGTCAGCTTGAAAATACAGCTCGTGTAAGAAGTGTTCGTCGAAATATTGCAAGAATTAAATCAATATTGAAAGAGAGAAAAGATCTTGCGCAAACTAGTGAGGAAAAATAATGCCAAGACGGAATTTAACTGGACGAGTAGTTAGCAAATCAGGAGATAAAACTGTTGTTGTTATCGTTGAAAGAAGAGTTATTCATCCTTTGTATAAAAAAACTATTCGCCGATCTAAAAAATATCATGCTCACGATGAAGAAAATAAAGTTAAGGTTGGATCTATAGTTCAAATACGTGAATGTTCCCCTTTTTCAAAAATGAAGACTTGGGAAGTAATAGGTTAGGCTCAAAGAGATTGCATAAGGTAGAATATTAACAATGATACAAGCTGAAACAAAATTAGAAGTTGCTGATAATTCCGGAGCAAGAAGTGTTCAATGTATCAAGGTTTTAGGAGGATCAAAACGCAAGACTGCGGGTGTGGGTGACTTGATTGTTGTAACAGTAAAAGAAGCCATACCAAGAGGTCGAGTAAAAAAAGGTGAAATGCACAGAGCGGTTATTGTTCGAACAGCGAAGGAAATTAGAAGATTAGATGGTAGTGCAATAAGGTTTGATAAAAATGCAGCTGTATTAATTAGTAAAGAAGGAGAGCCTATAGGTTCACGTATTTTTGGTCCTGTAACTCGTGAATTAAGGGAAAAAAATTATATGAAAATAATTTCTCTAGCGCCGGAGGTTTTATAATGGCCTCAAAAATTAAAAAGGGTGACAATGTAATTGTTCTCACAGGAAAAGACCGAGGAAAAAAAGGTAAGGTACTTAAGGTGCAGAAAAGATTAGGGAGACAAGATCGTGCCATTGTTCAAGGAATCAACCTTTATAAAAAACATGCTGCTCCAAAACAAAATGATCCAGGTGGAATCAAAGAACTAGAGGGCTATGTGGATATTTCAAATGTAGCTGTTGAGGATCCAAAGGATGGCAAGCCAACAAGAGTAGGCTTTAAGTTTCTTAAAGAAGGAAAAAAAGTAAGATTTGCCAAACGTTCCGGTGAAGTTATTGATAGTTAGGTTTTATGATGATGCCTCGATTAAAAGATATATATGAAAAAGAATTGAGGAAAGTGCTTCTTGAAAAGTTGAAGTATCCTAACTTGATGTCTGTCCCAAAGATTGAAAAAATTATCATTAATATGGGTGTGGGTGAAGGGGCGCTAGATAAAAAGAAAGTTGCTGCAACTTGTGATCAATTAACTCTAATTGCTGGTCAGAAAGCGGTGATGACAAGAGCTCGAAAATCAATTGCGAATTATAAATTACGTGAAGGTATGCCAATTGGAGCGAAAGTCACTTTGAGAAGGGATAGGATGTATGAATTTTTTGATAGGCTTATAACAATAGCTTTACCTCGCGTTAGAGATTTTAGAGGTTTATCACCAAAAAG
>PBDA01000046.1 GCA_002718345.1 Rhodospirillaceae bacterium | reverse complement strand
ATTTTTTTGTTCATTTTCAAAGCGTAATTTTTGCTCCTTAGAATCAGTGAGTTCTGCGAAACCATTGGCTAATTCAATGCCTTGTAATAATGCTTCAAATCGTGCTGCAACTGGAGGTTCACCTGGCTTTATTTTGGCAAGGGCTGCTTGGTTTACCGGGAAATCATAGATGAAAGTGATCGTGTTTTTTTTTAGCTTTGGAGCAATTACAGTATTAAAAGTAAGGTCTAGTAGATCTTCCGTTTTAAGGTTATCTGAAAAATCTAACCCCTTTTGTTTTAATTGTTGGCGCAAGCTTGAAAAGCCAGCGTTAATATCTATGCCAAGAAACTTTAAAAATGCTTCTTGATAGGTTAGATAGTTGCTAGGTTCAAGGGAAAAATGATCCTCTAACACTATCTTTAAAAATACCTCAACCTCTTTCATAAGCTCCATATCGTCCCAACCCACCCTATACCATTCTAGTAGAGTAAATTCTGGTTGATGCCATCGACCTAATTCCTTATCTCGGAAGACTCGACTAATCTGATACATATCACCGTAGTCAGCTGCTAATAAACGTTTCATGTGTAATTCTGGTGAAGTAGAAAGATACATGGGGTTTTTGTTGGAAAATTGGCAATGAGCAATAATGGATTCAATCTGAGTATCTGTTGTTCCGGCTAGAGATAAAGTGGGTGTTTCAACTTCGAGAATACTGCGATCCGCAAAAAACCCCCTGACTATTGCCAGCATTTTTGCACGTGCACATAAGGTTTCTTTTATGGCGGTTGGTTTCCAGTCAGACATATTTTTTTTTGTTTATAGGATTTGTTACAACAGTCCCGATTTTTTCAGCCATATTTATTTGTTGTCCCTGATTTAGCCTTGAGCACCATACAAGGTTGTTTGGGTTCATGATAAGAATAACTGTAGAGCCGAGGTTGAATTTTCCAATTTCATCTCCGCGCTCGTATCGTTGGGCATTAACTTCATTAGCATCCCAAGTTTTAGTTCGCCTGCTTTTAATTTCACCCATCCACTGTGTGCTAATACTTGATACATTTAATGCACCTACAAAAACCACTGCCATTGTGCCCGCGTCTGTTTTAAACCAGCTAATTACCCTTTCATTAAGACAGTAGAGCCCTTTTACGTAGGATGCAGTAACTTTATTTACGCTAAAGCGCTTGCCTGGAATATAGCGAGTTTTCAACAGTTTCCCAGATAGTGGGAGATGAACGCGATGGTATTGTCTTGGAGATAGGTAGAGTGTCATGTAGCTTATCTGATTAAGTTCAGCAAGCCCCCTTGCTTCCCCAAGTAGTTCCTCCGTACTGTAAAAAATCCCTTTTGCCTGAATTAGTTTTTTAGTACTAGCAGTACCAAAATGTGTGAGATGCCCATCAACAGGTGAGATTATTGTGTGCTCATCTCCGCTTATTGGTCTCGCACTAGTTTTTAGTCGACGAGTAAAAAAAGCATTAAAACTTTCATAATTTAGGTGATTAGTTTCCTCTGCTTCACCTAGATCTATTTCATAACGTTTTTTAAACCATTTGATTAGTAGGTTTTTTAATGGAGGAAAGGTACAACGAGCCGTATGATAGATAATTAATGAAATTAGACGTTGGGGAAGTAAGTACTGTACCCACACCAAAAATGCATGCTTCATGAAGTCGAAAGTTCTGTTTGATCATCAGATTTTTTGAAGTAGTGTTGGCGGATACTTAAAAAATCATTAGATATGGTCTGTGCTTCGTGAGGTGGACTGAAGACAGCGGTGAGTTTCTGATCAGGACCAATAACATAAATAGTCGGATTATGGGTCACAGTATAGAATTGATTATCTTGTTGATGATCAGTATGTACAATCACACCCAGTGATTGCAGTAGAGGTTCAAGTTCCTCTGGCGAACCAGTCAAACCTTGAAAGTTAGAGTTAAAATTGTCTAGATAATCTGAAATTTTCGAAGGATTATCTCTGGCCGAATCAACGCTAATGAATACTACTTGGGGAGCTGCATAATCGTCTATTTCCCAGTTTCTGTGCAAATCAGCTAGTACATTAAGCGTTAGTGGACAAATATCAGGACAGTGGGTGAAGCCAAAAAAAAGAAAACTAAATGTGCCGTTTAGATCAGAAGTAATAAAATTTCGTCCCATTTTATCGGTCAATTGAACATGTGGTAATGGAGAGCCTCCTGATAATAAGGTGGCAGTTTCTGGAGGAGGTAATTCATGTTCTGTTGTAGAGAGCATAATTAATGTGCCCGCTAGCACAAAGACCCCAAGTATCACTATTTTTTTAGTAATGTTATTCATATGAGTCATTATCTCACAAGGAGTATGATCGACGGTCAATGAATGTTGTGGAATTGAGAAGAACGCTGAAAGAGACCAGCTCATTTGGAGCATGGGTATCAGCGGTGAGTCAGTTTTTTGAGTCTTATAAGTTATTTTATGGGCATGGGACGGACAATGCACAGGATGAGGCTTATTGGTTGATCAAATCTTTGAATGGTTGGGAGTCAGATGGTTTTTCTTTGCCTAAACTTGATAAAGTTATTGATATTGCTGAAAAAAGGGCAAACATAAGAAAGCCTCTAGCTTATCTTCTAAATGAAGCGTGGTTTGCAGGTTTACCGTTTTATGTTGATGAGCGAGTTCTGATTCCACGTTCACCGCTTGCAGAGCTTATAGAGAGCCAGTTCTCCCCTTGGACTTCTCTTGATGAAAAAAATCGTGTGCTAGAGATTGGCACGGGAAGTGCCTGCATTGCTGTAGCAATTGCGCATCATTGTCCAGGAGTATTGATTGATGCTACGGACATTTCTGTAGAAGCTCTCAAAGTTGCCGAAGTAAATACCAGGGGATGGGAAGAACAAATTACACTTATCCAGTCCGATCTTTTTTCTGCTGTTGAAGGAACATACAAAATTATAATTTCCAATCCTCCATATGTGCCGCATGATAGCTTGGAAAATTTGCCTCCTGAGTATAAATATGAGCCATCGCTTGGGTTTGATGGTGGCAATGATGGATTAAATATTATAAACCGACTTCTACAAAGCGCAGCAAAATATCTGACTCCTGATGGCTTATTATTCTTGGAAGTTGGCGAGTCACAACCGTTTTTTGATTTGTCCCATAATAGTCTTCCAGTTACCTGGTTGAGCTTTGAGCGAGGGGGAGATGGTGTTGCTGTATTGACGCGTGATGATTTGACTGGATACTTAGAAGATTAAGGCCTAGTGCTAGCGGAGTAATCATCGTTTTTCTGGAGAGTATCCGGATGGTGCTAGGATAATTTTTAGGCTTTAAGTGACTCATGACTCTACGGATGGATAACAATGGCCGGTGATACATTTGGAAAGCTTTTTACAGTAACTACCTATGGTGAGAGCCATGGTCCGAGTATGGGAGGGGTTGTAGATGGATGTCCCCCTGGGCTTGAGCTTTCTGAAGAGGATATACAGTTTGATCTTGATAGAAGACGGCCAGGGCGTTCTCGTTACGTTACCCAACGCAAAGAGCCAGACCAGATAAAAATTCTATCTGGCGTGTTTGAGGGTATCACTACTGGCACAGCAATTGGTTTAGCGGTAGATAATGTAGACCAGCGTTCGAGGGACTATAGCAAGATAAAGGATACCTTTCGGCCAGGACATGCTGATTATACATACCAGCAAAAATATGGAATTCGTGATTATCGGGGTGGCGGAAGAGCTTCTGCGCGAGAAACGGTTATGCGTGTAGCGGCAGGCGCTATTGCGCGTAAATTCTTGGAGAAACAACTAGGTCTCAGAGTGCATGGGTACGTCGCCCAACTTGGGCCACTTGAACTTAGTGCGAAGGACTTAGGAGCTGTTAATGATAATCCTTTCTTTTGCGCAGACCCTTCTCGTTTGAAGGAATTAGAGGAATTCATGGATGATCTTCGTAAATCTGGAGATTCTATTGGAGCAAGAATTAACGTT
The DNA here is from genome assembly GCA_002718345.1 of Rhodospirillaceae bacterium. GTDB lineage: Bacteria > Pseudomonadota > Gammaproteobacteria > Steroidobacterales > Rariloculaceae > UBA6522. The sequence continues at coordinate 11,345 of PBDA01000046.1, read as the reverse complement.
ATCGCGAGCAATGTTCCGGCTGGTTTAGGTGAACCTGTTTTTGATAAGTTAGAGGCTGCTATAGCCCATGGACTGATGAGCATCAATGCCGTGAAAGGTGTAGAGTTTGGGGATGGTTTTCAGTGTGTTACACAAAGGGGTAGTGAACATAGAGATGAAATTATGCCTGATGGCTTTGCTAAAAATTCTTCTGGGGGAACATTAGGAGGCATATCTTCAGGTCAGGATATTTTAGTAAGCATTGCTTTAAAGCCCACCTCCAGCATTCAAGTGAGCGGCAGTACTGTAGACAAGTCAGGTGATGCTGCGGAAATTGTTACGACAGGACGCCATGACCCTTGCGTAGGACTTCGTGCAACGCCTATTGCAGAGGCAATGCTGGCTATGACATTAATGGATCATTATCTTCGTCACCGCGCTCAAAATGCTGATGTTAATTCCGTTACTCCAATAATCGGTGCAGAGAAAAAAACTTAATTCATTTTTTAACTACAATGGGGCGGTTGTGTCCAAAACATATGATATTGCGATAGCCGGAGCTACTGGCGCAGTAGGTGAAGCATTACTGCGGATCTTAGAAGAGAGAAATTTTCCAGTTGGAAAAATATTTCCTTTAGCTAGTGAGCGTTCGATTGGAAGAACTGTGACTTTTCAGGGTGAGCAATTGCCGGTTCATTCTTTATACGATTTTGATTTTAAGCAGGTGCAAGTAGGGTTGTTTTCTGCTGGAGGTTCTGTATCAAGAGATATTGTTCCAAAGGCTGTAGAAGCAGGGACTGTGGTAATTGATAATACCTCTCAGTATCGATATGAAGATGATGTGCCTCTTGTGGTACCAGAATGTAATTCAGATCGGATAGCGCAACATACAGAACGAGGAATTATTGCCAACCCAAACTGTTCTACAATTCAATTAGTCGTTGCTTGTAAGCCGATTCAAGATGCGGTGGGAATTGATCGAATTAATGTATCTACCTATCAGTCCGTATCGGGCGCAGGTCGACTTTCCATGGAGTCTCTAACCGAGCAAACTCGAGCTTTGCTCACAGGGGTTAAAACAACAGATAGCGGGAAAACCGGCGAGGAAAAAGCAATCGCTTTTAATGCTGTACCAAAGATTGGTCCATTATTGGATTCTGGTTTCACGCAGGAAGAGATGAAGATGGTTTGGGAAACTCAAAAAATTTTTGAGGATCCAGATATAAAGGTAAACCCCACCTGTGTTCGGATACCAGTCTACCTTGGCCATTCCGAAGCCGTGCATATTGAAACACGAGAGAAACTGAGCATTGAAGAAGTGCGGGAATTACTAAATTCAGCCTCGGGGGTCACAGTGATAGATGGAGAAGCTCCTGGTGAGTATCCCACTGCTGTTACAGAGGGCGCTAATCAAGATGATGTTTTTGTTGGCAGGATAAGAGAAGATCTCTCTCATCCTAGGGGAATTAACCTCTGGGTGGTTTCAGATAACCTACGCAAGGGGGCTGCACTTAATAGCATTCAGATAGCAGAGATACTAGTGAAGGATTATTTTTAGCTGCCAATAACATTATTCTAATGGCAAAAAGAGATTTACATGTCAGGCTAAAGGTGCTGGTAGTTTCTACAGTAGTGTGGTTATTGCCGCTTTTAGGGTGGACTCTCAATCTAGGGGAAATTCAATTAAGGTCTGTTCTCAGCCAGCCGCTAGAGGCTGATATCCCGCTTATAAACGCAACAACTGAAGAGCTGGATACCCTTCAGGTTTCTTTGGCAACGCAGGATATTTTTGAGCAATATGGTCTTGCTCGATCACCTTTTTTATCAAATCTTCAATTCGAGATTGTTAGCAATCAGAGTAATCAAGATATTCTGCGCATAACCTCAGAGAATATTATGGTTGAGGATTCCATGACTATTCTTTTAGCTTTTAGTTGGCTGGGTGAGCAATTAATAGAGGAGTACAATCTGCAACTACAGTCAGATCAATCTGGAGAAATTTATGGTCCTGTAAATCGGGGAGATACTCTTTGGAGTTTAGCTGAACTTCATTTACCTCCAGGTATCATTGTGAATCAAATGATGCTTGCAATGTATCTAGCTAATCCAAATGCATTTAATGGGAATATTAATTTTATGCTGGAAGGTTCTATGTTGGAGATTCCAGGATATGCAGAAGCAAACTTAGTAGACCCAAATGAGGCTACTGAAGAAGCAATAAGACAGAATCAGGAATGGAGCGGATTGGTTGGAGAAGGACAGTTTGGATTGCGTCTTGTGCCGGCAAATTCAGATACAGTCGCTATGACTGAATTAGAAGTTCAAAATACTTCCCTGCAGGCTGAACTTGAGGAAGCACGAAGGTTAATAGAAGTGCAGAATAGCGAAATCGCTGAGCTACAAGTCCTTCTTTCGACTATGGAGGAAATTGCTGCAACAGATGCTGTTCAGGAGGAAATAATTCAGCCGGGGAACGAAACGGATCCTGCATCATCCTCAGCAGACTCTGGGACACAACAGACAACTTTTCTTTCTCGATTAATTAATTTTCTATCTTCACCTTTTTTGTTGATGGGGCTGGGGTTAGGGGTTTTGACCGCTACAGCAACTTGGTATCTCAAGCATAGAAACCAAGTTGGTAATAACTCTGTGAGAAGTTGGGAAACGCTTGAGAATCAGTTAAAAAATGATGAAGTAACCAGTAACGAGAGCGAGGAAAGTAAACTTTCTGAGTCAGAGATCACAGATGTTGGTATGAAACTTAACCTTGGTAGGGCTTATATCGATATGAGAGATGAAGAGAGCGCCCGCAAGGTCTTAGAGGAAGTTATCGAGGAGGGTGATTCCATTCAACGGGAAGAGGCTAAAGCATTGCTTGTTGCACTTCTTTTAAAATAGCTTGTTAACGCATACCTGATATGACAAACATAGTCCATCGGATAGCTTTGGGCCTTGAATACGACGGTACCGATTTCGTTGGTTGGCAAATTCAGCGTTCAGGGCGTACTGTTCAGGAAACACTAGCAAATGCAGTTTCAAAAATAGCTAACGAAAATTTATCTGTTTTTGGGGCGGGCCGAACAGATGCTAGAGTTCATGCTGAGTACCAAGTTGCTCATTTTGATACCAGCTCAGTTCGCGATCCACGGCAGTGGTTGTTGGGTATAAACTCAAATTTGCCGAATGATGTCGTTGTAAGGTGGGTAAGAACGGTCGATAGTAAATTTGATGCTCGGCATTCAGCACTGTTGAGAACCTATCGTTATCTTATAAAAGAAAGAGAGACTAGGTCTGCCCTTTTAAGAAATCAGGTTTGGTGGTGGAGACAGGAATTGGATCAAGAGCTGATGAAAAAGGCAGCTGCACTACTAATAGGCGAGCATGATTTTTCAGCATTTCGTGCTTCTAGCTGTCAATCTCACTCGCCAATTCGTAGGCTTGATTCTGTGGTAATTAATAGGCGTTATGGGTTGCTACAAATTGAATTTACAGCTAATGCATTTTTGCAACATATGGTCCGAAATATTGTAGGTGTACTAACTGATGTTGGATGCGGTAAAGCTAGTCCAAGTTGGGCAGCGGAAGTATTGAAAGGTCGTGATAGAAAAAAAGCAGGTGTGACAGCTCCACCTCAGGGCCTTTCTCTTATTGGTGTGACTTACCCTTATCTATATGATTTTCCTGATTTTTCCAAATAATTTTAGATTTTATCTTTTAGAAAATATTTTAGAATTGTAAGCATCTTCTCTTGAGTGTTACGCGGTTCTAATTTATCTGAATCTTTAGAATTGGCTGTGCTTAGAACTTGTTTTAGTTATCATCTCCGAGTCACGCATTAGTGAGTTTAATATGAGTTGGTTTGATAGATTAATGCCTTCTCGGGTTAAGACCGAAAAAAGGGTCCATTCGGTACCAGAAGGATTGTGGGTAAAGTGCAATGATTGTAGTGCACAGCTTTACCGCGCTGAACTTAAGCGTAATTTATATGTTTGCCCTAAGTGCAACGCGCATATGCGGATTAATGCGCGTGAGCGTTTTGAGATATTTCTTGATCCTGATTCTGGGTATGAGATTGGCAGCAAATTAGAGCCACAGGATCCACTAAGATTTAGAGACAGCAAAAGGTACAGGGACAGATTGCTTGAGGCACAGGAAAATACCGGAGAACAAGATGCGTTAGTTGTCATGGCTGGTAACGTTAAGTCTATAGCGGTTGTAGTAGCAGCTTTTGAATTTAATTTCATGGCTGGTTCAATGGGTTCAGTGGTAGGTGAGCGGTTTTGTCAGGGCATAAAGTTTTGTATTAAACACAGACGTCCATTTGTCTGTTTTACTGCAAGTGGTGGCGCTCGAATGCAGGAAGCGCTTTTCTCCTTACTTCAGATGGCCAAAACTAGCTCGGCATTGTCAGATCTTGCGGATGCAGGACTACCTTATATTTCAGTTATGACTGACCCAACAACTGGTGGGGTTTCAGCTAGTTTAGCGCTTCTAGGGGACATTAACATAGCTGAACCTAAGGCTCTTATAGGGTTTGCAGGGCCTAGGGTTATAGAACAAACGGTTGGTGAGAAACTTCCAGAAAATTTTCAGAGGGCTGAGTTTTTGCTTGAAAAAGGGGCATTAGATATGGTTATTGACAGACGTCATATGAGAGACGAACTGTCATCTCTACTTGCAAAGATGCTGGATCAGCCGAAGCCTGCTAGAGCATAAAATTGCCTTCAAAGCTGTCAACTGTTGCTGAATGGCTTCAATGGTTGGAAACGCTCCATTCGAAAAAGATTGACATGAGCCTGGGCAGATTAAAGGCTGTAATCAAAATGCTGCCAATATGCTCTGAGCACACAACAATCACCGTAGGGGGCACTAATGGCAAGGGTTCATGTATAGCCTTATTAGAAAGTATATATCTTCACGCAGGGTTTAGAGTTGGAGTATATACCTCTCCTCACCTCTGGCACTTTAATGAACGTATTCGGTTTAATGGAAGCAATATTTCTGACGCAGATCTAGTTGATATGTTCGTTGCTATCGATAATGCACGGACTGATATAACTTTGTCATATTTTGAATATGCAACATTAGCTGCATTAGTCTATTTTTCTTCCTTGAAACCTGATGTGGTTCTCCTAGAAGTGGGTCTTGGTGGACGACTAGATGCAGTAAATGCAGTTGATGCAGACGTTAGCTTGATAGCAAGTGTAGCCATAGACCATGAGGAATGGCTAGGAAAAACACGAGAGGAAATTGGCTATGAAAAGGCAGGAATCATGCGTGTTAATAAGCCGGGAATTGTTGCAGAACGTGATTGTCCAAAGAGCGTTATAAACTATGCACAAAAAGTCGGGGCACTAATGAAAAGAGTAGGGCATCATTATGATTGCATCCCCGGTGAAGTGACATGGAACTATGAGGGGGCTAACGGTGTAATGGAAGAGTTACCCATTCCAAATTTTGGTGGCAACGAGCAACTTACAAATGCGGCAGGATGCGTTGCAGTAGTAGAGGCCAGTCAGAGTCAGTTACCGGTAAGTCATGATGCATTGGTAATGGGTTTGAAAAATGCGCAAATAAAAGCTCGTTCGGAAAGCCGAAAGATTAATGGCGTTATATGGGTTTTCGATGTTGCCCACAATCCAGCTGCAGCGGAAGCTCTTTCCAATTTTTTAGAAAATCATCCTATAAAGGGGAAAACCATTGCTATTTTAGCCGTCATGGCAGATAAAGATCTTAAGGGTATTTTGGAGCCAATGCTTTCAAAAGTAGATGAATGGATATTTACACATACTGGAGATGAGCGCTGTGCGACCACAGAAAGCATGCAAGATGTATTGCCACACAATGTAAGTAGTACAAGTTTTATGAATATCAATATGGCATGTGAATGGGCTAGGAATCAAACAAGTGAGGGTGATCGTGTTTTAGTTTATGGTTCCTTTTACTTAGTAGGTCCCGCTATGACGGCGGTTGGGCTATACTCCAGTTCGTCGTAGCTTGACAAGCTTATTTCTAGATGGATCAAAGTTTGAAGGAACGACTCGTTGGAGCCCTAGTGCTGGTATCACTAGCGGTATTGTTTGCCCCAATGATATTGAATGGGCCGGTATCTACTATGGATACAGTTTCATCTGTAAATACGGATTCTACAGTTGATTTAGCTTTGCCCGCCCCACAAAACAACACAGATGTTAGGACTCAGATTGTTAATCTAGAGGAAGACCAAGAAACATTAATTCTGGAGCCAGGGAATGGTTTTGTAATAGACAATAATCAAGGGGCAACATCAGTTAGTGTAGAGGCCTCGCCAATTTATGAAGTTCTGGATAATGATCAGGATCGTTTTCAAGAGGAGAGCGACAGCGAAACTTTGAATGATATGGGTGTTTTTGAGGAGGATATGTGGGTGGTACAGGTGGGAAGTTTTCGAGAGGAAGAAAATGCACAGAGACAAGCTGAGCGGATAGCTACTTTTGGCTTTGATGCTAATGTTTCCAGTTTTGCCACCAGTGACCGAACTATGTTCAGAGTTAGAATTGGACCTGAATCTTCTCGTGCGGATGCCGAAGCAATTGCTTCCTCTCTTGGAACGCACGGGTTTGTAGCGCAGGTTGTTAGCCAAGACTAAAAAGATGCAATGTATCGCCTATGTCGTGGGTTGATGTGGTAATCATTTTATGTTGCTGTATCTCAGCTTGTTTGGGGGCATGGCGTGGTTTTACTAAAGAGGTGCTATCTTTAACCATATGGTTAGTAGCAATTTGGTTAGCTTGGCAGTTTAGTTGGTTTGTAGAGCCATTGTTAGGTGAATGGGTCGTTGCTCCAGAATTAAAGATATGGGCAGCAAGATCTGCAATTTTTATCTCTATTATGGCTACCGGAGGGCTCTTGGCTTGGTTGGTAAGGGAGATAGTCAAAAAAAGCGTTCTTAGTGGAGTGGATAGAGTATTAGGGTCGATTTTTGGTTTGGGTCGAGGTGTTATTGTTGTGGGTCTGATGGTCCTACTTCTGGGAATTTCTGGCCTAGATGAGGATCCATGGTGGCAAGAGGCTGCGTTAAAACCCTACGGCGATCTCATAGCTGAAGGTATTCTATTTTTTGCAGAATTTGGTGGTCATTATATTCAGGAAAGAAACTTTGTGTAGATTAAGCATATGTGTGGAATTGTAGGGATAATTGGACAAGGAGCTGTTAATCAGGGGCTCTATGACGCTTTGAGTAGCCTGCAGCATAGGGGTCAGGATGCCGCAGGCATCATGACAGAAGATGACGGGCAATTACATCTTCGTAAATCAAATGGGCTTGTTCGTGATGTATTCCAAGAACATCACATGCTGCGTCTCACTGGCAATATTGGAATAGGCCATGTCAGGTATCCAACGGCTGGCAGTTCAAGTACGTTGGAAGCCCAGCCCTTCTATGTTAATTCTCCTTATGGAGTTGCGCTTGCTCACAATGGGAATTTAGTTAATACAGATGAACTAAAACGACTAGTAATTGAAAGTGATCGCCGGCATCTAAATACAGATTCAGATACAGAGGTATTGCTGAATGTGTTTGCCCATGAGCTCGGTCAGCAGCCAGGTGAGGATTTAACAGCAGATTTAATTCTAAAGTCAGTGGGAGAAGTTCATAGGCGTTGTTCAGGGGCGTATGCTGTAGTTGCCATGATCATTGGTTATGGCATTGTTGCTTTCCGTGATCCTAACGGCATACGACCGTTAGTCATTGGTAAGCGGGAGCTACCTGAAGGCATAGAGCGGATGGTCGCATCTGAGAGTGTCGCACTTGATGCGCTTGGGTTTGAGCTAGAGCGTGACGTTTTACCAGGTGAGGCAGTTTTTATCGATATAGATGGAAATATTTATAGCCGAGAACTTTCTGATAAACATTCGTATTCACCATGTATATTTGAATTTGTTTATTTTGCTCGTCCCGATTCGGTAATAGACAAGCTTTCGGTATACAAGGCAAGACTTAGAATGGGAGAAAAATTAGCAGAAAAAATTAAGCATGCCCGTCCAGATCATGATATTGATGTGGTTATTCCCGTGCCAGATACGTCACGTACTGCGGCGGTTCAGGTAGCCCATGAATTGGGCGTAAAGTATCGAGAGGGATTTATTAAGAATAGATATATTGGAAGAACTTTTATTATGCCAGGTCAGGCAGAGCGCCGAGCTTCAGTTCGCAGAAAGCTTAATGCTATTGATCTTGAGTTTCAGGGAAAGAATGTTCTTTTAGTTGATGATTCAATAGTGCGAGGAACTACATCTCAACAAATTATTAATATGGCCCGTGAAGCAGGAGCTAGTAAAGTCTATTTTGCCTCAGCAGCGCCACCTGTCCGTTACGCTAACGTATATGGTATTGATATGCCTACTGCAAGTGAGTTAGTTGCTAACAGCCGGACAGTAGAAGAGGTCCAAAAAATTATTGGTGCGGACTGGCTTGTATATCAGGACCTTAAAGATCTAGAGCATGCGGTTTACCACGAAGACGCAGGCATAGATTTCTTTGATACATCATGTTTTTCTGGAAAGTATGTTACGGGAGATGTAAGCCCCGCATACTTGGACCAATTAGAGGTTGTACGTTCAGATTCTGCAAAAGCAGAGCGAGAGGCCATGCTTAAAACTCAAGAAAACGATGAAGACCCATTGCAGGCCGCGGGTGCGCTCTAATGTCTTTAGCAAGTAGATTGTGAATGATTAGCTGGAATTCTAAGTAATATTTTCGAGTTGATATCCTTCTGTATTCCACCTAACAACACTTCCTTGCTCATACCAGTCTCCCAATACTATTCTAGTAGCATTGGTTCCATCTAGATCAAAATGATGTATACCTGGTCGATGTGTATGCCCATGCAGTAATAAATTTACACCATATTGTGCCATCGTTTTAGCAACGCTATCTTGGTTTACATCCATTATTTCTTGGGGTTTTTCAGCGATTGCCTGTTGACTATATTCACGAATATTAGCCGCAATGGTTTTTCGTTCGTCAAGTGTTTTGGACAGAAAGTCCTTTTGCCAGCTTGGGTTCCTTAGTTTTTTACGAAGTTCCATATAAGGTTTATCATCTGTGCAAAGTAGGTCGCCGTGAGTTAGTAGAACACGCGTTCCACCAATTTCTACCACTTCATATTCTTCCAACAACTTGCAACCTGTTGCTGCTGCAAATCTTTTGCCTATGAGAAAATCACGATTTCCATGCATAAAGTAGCAAGGCACTCCTTTAAGTTCGAGGTTAGCTAAAGCTTCAATGATGGGAGCATTACTAAGTTCAGTACTGTCATCTCCAATCCATACTTCGAATAGATCTCCAAGGATATATAGGGCATCAGCCTGAGAAGCTTCTTGAGCTATAAAGCTAAGGAATTGCTCAATGCCAGCTGGTCGCTCTGAGTCTAAATGAAGATCAGAGATAAAGAGAATGGTCATTAGTATCTAGTCGTTAATAAGCTCAACGGTTTCGATTATGATGGGTTGTAAAGGTACATCCCTATCAAATTGTCCGCTTGCGCCTACTGGTACATGGCCTATTTGATCAACAATTTCCATTCCTTCTATGATTTTCCCGAATACTGCATAGCCCCAACGAGTTGGTCTAGGATTTAGATCTGTATTGTCAGAAAGATTAATGTAGAACTGAGCCTTTCCGGCATGCGGTTCATTACCCCGTGCAAGCCCTATGCTTCCTCGAAGATTACTAAGCCCATTACCAGATTCATTAATGACAGTACCATCATCAGGTGTTGGTTTTTCTTGAAGTTCAGGGGTGAACCCCCCAGCTTGTGCAACGAATCCTTGTATAACCCGATGGAAGATGGTTCCTTGGTAATGACCATTTCGTGCGTAATTTAAAAAATTCTCGACTGTTAAAGGAGCTCTAGTCCTATCCAGCCCTATTGTGAATGCCCCTAAGTTGGTAACAAACCTAACTTGAGGTTCACTAGACTGATTGGTTTCGTCTAGCGATGTGGGTTCTTGCGCATTGGCCGCGCTTACGGCCAATCCCATCCAGATTAATAGTATGTTTAACCTCATGGTAATTCTCTACATGTTTTTGGCAGGTAAATAATAACCGATGCGTAGCTCAACAAGGTGATTATTAGCTGCCATTTTTATGATTGAGCCAAGTCTGCGGCTAGTAGTGTATTGCTCATTAATGTAGCCACCGTTACAGGACCTACCCCACCTGGAACGGGAGTAATGAAGCTAGCATGTTGTTTTGCTTCGTCGAAATTTACATCACCTGTTAATTTGCCATTTTTAAGCCGAGTAATGCCGATATCGATTACTATGGCACCAGGTTTGATCCAATCCCCAGGTATGACATTAGGATTGCCAACAGCTGCGCAAAGAACATCAGCTGAACGTACATGTTGAGCTAAATTTTTTGTCAAGCTGTGACAGACAGTTGTAGTAGCTCCTGCAAGTAGCATTTCTAAAGCAAGTGGACGGCCAACATGTTTAGAGCGTCCAACAACTACAGTGTGTTTTCCAGAGATATCTATAGCTGATCGTTCTAATATCAACATGACTCCATAAGGAGTGCAGGGTCTTAATACAGGCATACCTTGGCATAGTTTCCCTAAAGAGTAGGGGTGAAATCCATCTACGTCTTTAGTAGGCAGTATCCGTTCACAAACTAATATTTCATCAATGTGTTTAGGTAGGGGCGATTGTACGAGAATGCCGTCTATTTCAGAATTGACATTGAGTTCATCGATTAGGTTGAAGAGATCCCGTTGGGAGATATCAGCCTTGAGCTCATAATGGAATGACTTTATGCCTGTTTTATCGCAGGCTTTTCTCTTATTGCGCACATAAACATGTGATGCAGGATCATCTCCCACAAGAATAGTGGCAAGTCCAGGTGCCCTTTTACCTTTCCTCATTCGTATATTGATGCTTTCGGTAACTTCTGCCTGTATATCCTGTGCAATAGCTTTACCGTCTATAATTTTGCCTGACATAAATTGCTTCTTTTTCAGTAAGATGTGGATTCTCGCATATTAGTTTCTTTGGTACGCAAATTGCGGCTTTGGCTTAGGAACATTAAGATTGCATATTAGTAACGTTCGGGGCATGGCGCAGTCTGGTAGCGCATCTGCTTTGGGAGCAGAGGGTCGGCGGTTCGAATCCGTCTGCCCCGACCATTCCTTAATATGGGTACTAGATCAGGGAGCGCATGTCAGGAAAAAGGGCGCCTGTAGCTCAACCGGATAGAGCATCGGCCTTCTAAGCCGAGGGTTGCAGGTTCGAGTCCTGCCGGGCGCGCCAGCCTCTTCATCTGGAACATCAAAACCGGTAAAGTAGCCGAGTTTGGTAAAACGTTTTGCTGGTGGGCGTAGCTCAGT
>PBDA01000045.1 GCA_002718345.1 Rhodospirillaceae bacterium | reverse complement strand
GGTCTTCTCATCTGTCATTGGTGACTCCTCTTTACCTTTCCTCTCATCATCTTTCCAATTAAATCTCTAATACCCAACTATAGTTCCAAGCCGTAAGAACACACAACTAAAGTTGATAAATATTAAGACAAATAAAGCTCACTATTAAGCTTTTTACACCCAAAAAACCGATCATACGCTGATTTATAAAGCCTGAATCGAAGGGTGCCAAAAAAGACTTTCAAAACATGCTTAGCTTCAGAAAAGTTTTTCACGGCCACTTAAGGACAATTTTATTTAATCAAGAATTATTTTTATTTTTTAGAAAAATCTAGCATTCGATTAACAGCAGTAAAAGCTCGATCAGCAGTTAAACTGTCAACTTGTATTTCAAATTTTAATTCTTGTAGTGAAGCTAAAATCTTAGGCAAAGTAATTTGCTTCATATGAGGACATAGATTGCACGGACGAATAAACTGGATACTTGGAAACTCGACTGCAACATTATCACTCATGGAACATTCTGTAATCATTGCTACGCTTGAAGGACGCTCATGATCTACATACTTAATCATACCGGCAGTTGATCCTACAAAATCAGCCTCAGCAAGCACCTCGGGAGGACACTCAGGATGAGCAATAATTTTCAGTTCAGGAATAGATGATCTGTAGTCTTGAAGTTCCTTTGCGCTAAATTTCTCGTGCACTTCACAAGTGCCTTCCCACAAAATCACCTCCACATCGGTATTATCAGCTACATATTTTCCAAGATAATTGTCTGGCAAAAAAATTACGCGATCAGAATTTAAGGCCTCTACAATTTCAATTGCATTTGCAGATGTACAACAAACATCTGATTCTGCTTTAACCTCAGCGCTCGTGTTGACATAAGTTACTACCGGAACATTCGGGTAACGCTTTTTTAAATTACGAACGTCCTGACCAGATATGGATTCTGCCAGAGAACAGCCCGCTCTTTGATCAGGTATAAGAACCTTCTTTTCAGGATTCAAAATCTTTGCGGTCTCTGCCATGAACTCTACACCACACATAACAATTACTTCAGCATCAGTTTTTCTGGCTATTTGCGCTAAACCCAGAGAATCACCAGTGTAATCAGCTACCCCATGAAAAATCTCAGGGGTTTGATAGTTATGGGCTAACAATATCGCGTTTTTCTCACTCTTTAACTTATGTATTGCATCTATTAGCGGAGCATGAATTGGCCATTCTATGTCTGGAATAACGTTCTGCAAACGAGTCCGAATCGCTTCAGTAACATCAGCTTTATCTTTAGCAAATTGAAAATTTTCAGTACGTTTCATTTGAGATGCTCTTCCCTGAGCACAATAAATAAGAATAGTCTAACAGTTGTTAAAGTAGGCTTTCTAGAACCATTTATTGTTCAATCAATTGTTCGCCAGCTCTCTCCGGATCAACACCTATCCACTCATGCATTACCTGCATACGTGTTCGCCTCCCTTCTGCATCAATTAAATAACGAATTCTTCTTCCTTCCTCATCAAGTATTCCCAGCGACTGCTGAAATAAACCCGGAGGTGGCCTCCCTGGCGGAACAGTAGCCTCTAAAATATAAAGGCGACTATCGTGAAGATGAACTGCTATAAAGCTTCTAGATTGATCTGGGTTAGTGATCTGAAGTTGCTGCCCCTCAATCTTATCTATATCTGCCCAAGCATCATATGTAACTTCACCACCGCGCGAACGGAATAATTTAGCTGCGTGAGCAACTGAGGCACGGACGTCAGTAACCCAGACGCTATTACTACTATTCGCCTCTGTCCGGTCAGTGCGCTCCGAATGAATCCTCTGCGAATCTCTATAATCCACAACAGTGACTGAATACAACCCAGAATCTGACTCAACTGAGTACACTCGCGCAGGAAAAATTGCCTCAAAAGCAGATTCATGAGTAGTTTCTCTCACCTCAGGGTCACCCGGAAAATTTACAATAAATAAATCCGTAGTATTGATGTACTCGATCCATCCTTGTGCAAAAGAGTGAGATGACGCAAAAATTAAACAACTAAAAATTAAAAAAAACTTTTTCATGCTTAAAAACTAATCCCATTCCTTCTCAATACCACCTTCTGGAGTTACAAAGCCTAGCAAACAACCAGAAGAGCGATCCTTCAACTGATGGCATCTTACAGAAATGGTATCTCCGATCTTTACATCATCTCTCTGCCAACCATCCCTCAAGAGTTCCGTTGGACTGGCACCCTCAAGTGCCCATACAGTAGCTTGTCCTTCAACGTTCTCCACCTCTATATAGATCCACGTATGAGGATTAATCCAATGGAATTCAGTAACGACTCCCTCAAGGTGAGTATATTCGGTCGTAGCATAATTGCTGTGGGAATGGTGTGCTATTACTGGAATTCCATAGATAAAAACTAAGAAAAACATCAGTACAGCTCGTACGCCATACAAACTTATAAAGTTAGTTGAATTTTTTTCATTCAAAAGTTTTTTACCTCTTACAAATCACAAAAAACATTTTTAATTTAACTTATGGTTAACTAACGATACTCTGAAAGGGCAAGTATCAAAGCAACAGCTCCAAAGCTTTCCTTTCCTCATCAAATATAACCTATCTAGACTTCTGTATGAATCGTATATTTCCTTCTCAAATCCATAACATCAAAAATATAGCCATACAAAAAAGGGAAATCTATCTCTACCTAAGCTACTTAACAAGGCATTGGTATTTCTTCCGCTTGCTCTGGAATATCATACCCTCGCTGAACAGCTGGTCTTGCAGCAATTTCTTTGTACCAACGCATCAAGTTTGGGTAATCATTAAGATTCATCCGCTGACGTGGGTAACGTGCAATCCATGGCCAGGTCGCAATATCAGCAATAGAGTAGTTCCCTGCCAGATATTGTTCCTCGCTCAACCTTCTTTCAAGCACTCCATATAACCTAGCTGTTTCATTCAAGTAACGCTCTTCAGCATATGGAGATTTGCCTTCATTATAGAAAACAAAGTGATGAGTTTGACCTAACATCGGCCCAATTCCTCCCATTTGCAGCATTAACCACTCAAGAACCCGGTATTTATTGTTTCGATCTGTAGGAAGAAGCTTTCCTGACTTTTCTGCCAGATAGATAAGGATAGCTCCAGACTCCATCAGGCTTATTCCTTCATCGTGATCTACTATTGCAGGGATCTTGTTATTCGGACTTATCTTAAGAAAACCTGACTCAAACTGCTCATCCTTTGCAATATTAATACTGATGCTCTTATAGGGGAGACCAACCTCTTCTAACATTATAGAAATTTTTCTCCCATTTGGAGTTGTCCAAGTATATAAATCAATCATACTGATCCTTTTCATCACTCAAGCCTTTAGCACAAATCATATTCTCTCATGATTTTTATGCGGCTATAGGCATGCTTTATTGTGTTAGTGTAAAAACTAATATTAAAAATTTCTACTACTCAAATATAGCTCATTACAATCAAAATCAATGCGACATCTGCCAATATCTTTTGAAATCATTTAAAGTCAATAAAAATGAATGCTGTACAAAAACTAATCAATAAATTGCACCAACACCTGGGCAATATTTCACTACTAACAGGTGACAACATTGGTGAAAAATATGCAGTTGATTTCACAGGAGAAAACTACCAACCACCCCTAGCAGTAATTCGTCCCAAAACAACTGAAGAGGTATCTCTAGCACTTAAAACATGTTCTGCACTTAGCCAACGCGTTGTTATTCAAGGTGGGCTAACTGGCCTAGCTGGTGGAGCCACGCCCAAACCAAATGAGGTTGCTATCTCACTTGAACAGCTATCGGGCATTGAAGAGATTGATACCACTTCGATGACACTTACCGCTCTTGCTGGTACACCCCTACAAACAATACAGGAAGCAGCAGAAAATGCTGGACTAATGTTTCCGCTGGATTATGGGGCGCGTGGCTCCTGTCAAATTGGTGGCGCCATTGCTACTAATGCTGGCGGCAATCAAGTTATACGCTTTGGAATGACTCGAAACCTAGTGCTTGGTCTAGAAGCGGTGCTTGCAGATGGGACCATTGTTAGCTCAATGAATAAAATGCTGAAAAATAATTCTGGATATGACCTAAAGCAACTGTTCATAGGTACCGAAGGTACGCTCGGCATTGTGACACGAGCGGTACTACGGCTTTATCACTCGCTTCCTAGTAGGTGCACTTCGCTCTGTACTGTACAGACATTCTCTCAGTCTGTTGAACTACTTCGAGAAACACAGAAAAAACTTGGCACTTCCTTAAGTGCTTATGAAGTCATGTGGGCCCCATATTTTGAACGCGTTATTAATCATGTGGAAAATTTACAATCTCCCTTTGCAGAGAACTATCCTTTATATGTACTTATTGAAACCGAAGGGTCAGACCAAGAATCAGACAGTACAAAATTTGAAGAAATGCTAGAAGCCGCTTTAGAGAATAAAACAATTCAGGACGCGGTTGTCGCTCAATCAGAAAAAGATAGACAAGATTTTTGGGATATTAGAGATGGGGTAGGAGAAATTACACAAGCACTGATGCCATACGCAAGTCTAGATATTAGTATGGATATTGCCAATATGCCCAAATTTTTGGAAGACTTTGATAGAAGCCTTAGCAAAACTTTCCCACAAGCTTTGAATTTAGTATTTGGTCACCTAGGAGACAATAATTTACATTTATTTGTAACTACACAGCGAGAACAAGATATTAATGAGATATATAGCATTGGATATAAACTTACCGGAAAATATGAAGGTGCGATTACAGCAGAACATGGTGTAGGGGAACTAAAACGAAGTTACCTACATCATTCAAGAACTCCAGAAGAAATTGACTTAATGCGCCGACTCAAAAAAACGCTTGACCCTGAAGGAATACTAAATATGGGGCGAGTGATTCCCGATTAAGTTTTATTCTGTTAAATTTTCCAAAATAAGCAGGCCAGTAGCAGTATTTGAAGCAGGAACATGATAGTGCTGATATATCTCAGTTACATCATCATCAAGTGCACCACGCATAACTAACCACATAACTAACTCAATGCCCTCAGCGCCCGCCTCCCGAACATACTCGATATGAGGCAAATCCACTAATCGCTGTGGTTGGCGACTAAGATCATCGAGAAAGCTCTTATCAAATTCTGAGTTTATTAGCCCTGCACGTTCACCGTGGAGCTGATGAGACATCCCTCCTGTCCCTAAAATTAGAACTCTGAGATCATCATCATATCTCTTGACAGCTTTACGTATAGCACGCCCAAGATCGAAACATCGTTTTCCAGTTGGAGGAGGATATTGAACTACGTTCACTGACAAGGGAATTACAGGACAAGGCCATTTTTCTGGCTGTCCACAAACTATCGAAAGCGGAACAGTAAGCCCATGATCAACAGTCATATCATTAACTATCGTCATATCAAACTCATCTAATATGAGTGACTCAGCTAAATGCCATGCAAACTTTGGGTCGCCATTCACCACAGGAACTGGCCTGGGCCCCCAGCCTTCATCTGCAGGAAGAAATTTTTCTGCAACACCAATTGCAAAAGTAGGAATGACCTCTAAAGAAAAAGCGCTACCATGATCGTTGTAAACTAAAACAATCAAATCAGGATCAAGTTTTGCTAACCACTTTCGAGCTGGGTCATACCCATCAAACAATGGTTTCCAATATGGCTCTCCAGTCTTACCCTGATCCATTGCAATACCAATAGCCGGAACATGAGAAGTAGCTAATCCAGCAACGATTCTTGCCACTAGCCTTTCTCCGACAGGCTACGATTACCTTCAATACTACGCCCACCATCTACCATCATTTTACGATATTCATTTTCCGTAGTTCCCGACATAAGAGCTGCAATATATTGAAATGAGTGTCCATCCGTCGCAGCAATTTTTGATGTGTAATAAATATTACCGCCAGCTTTTATCATGCCCAACCAGTCTCTATCCAAAACCGACTGACGTTGAGACTGAGTTAGTTGCCAATTATCAAGATAACCTTCTTCATTAGCCTTAAAGTCATCCCTATTTTTAGGTTCTGTTAGTGACTTACAAAACATATTGAAATGATAGCCTTCATGGCAACGATCTTTATCAAATAAATAAGTACCCGGAATATCATCAAAATTATTCATATAGGCCTCAAATCTAACTGATTATGGACTTAGACTTTTTTCAAGGCGGTCTAAAGTTTGCATAGCTGGGTAACAGTTTGCAATACTTGAATTTGGTTCGCGATTTTCTTTAATCGCTGATATAAATTCACGATCCTGAAGTTCGATTCCGTCCATAGATACATCTACATCAGAAACATCGATAGAGTTTTCATTTCCATCAAAAAGATCATCATAACGAGCAATGTAAGTGCCGTTGTCACATATATACCGAAAAAAAGTTCCAAGAGGCCCATCATTATTAAAAGATAATGAAAGAGTACAAAGCGCACCTGAAGCCACTTTCATACCAATACTCATATCCATAGATATTCCAAGCTCTGGATATTTCGGGCCTTGCAAAGCATAAACTTCAGTTGCAACTTCTCCAGTCTGATACTGAAATAGATCCACCGTATGACATGCATGATGCCAGAGTAAATGGTCAGTCCAACTTCTTGGTTGTCCTACCGCATTCATATTTGTCCGACGGAAAAAATAGGTTTGTACATCCATTTGTTGGATTTTTAGCTCACCGGACTCAAGCCTTTGACGCATCCACTGATGGCTTGGATTAAATCGTCTTGTATGTCCCGCCATTGCGATCACACCGGTCTCTTGTTGAACACGCAGGAGACGCTTTGCATCTTCCAAATTATCAGCCATAGGAATTTCAACCTCTACATGCTTTCCCGCACGCATACATTGCTCAGCTTGATCAGCATGCATTTGTGTTGGTGTAGCTAGAATTACAGCCTCAACGCCTGGCAATTTAAGGCTCTCTGATAGATCAGTTGTCCAATGCGAAATTCCAAACTTTTTAGCAATAGCCTCTGTAGTATCTGCTGATCCGCCTGCGAGGGACACCACCTCAACACCATCTATACGAGCTAAACCCGCAAGGTGTTTCTGCCCAAATGCACCTTGACCTGCCACACATATTTTCATGCTTCTTGCTCCTCCAAACTTTTGAAGTGAATTTGTAAAATTCACCCAAGAAGTAAAAACACGAACAAAGCGAATAGTGCTAACAATAGCTAAAAATTGCTATGGATGCGTAATTCCCAATGTTCCCATATACTCTTTAAATCATGATGCGCCCGTAGTTCAGCTGGATAGAACGCCGGCCTACGAAGCCGGAAGTCGGGAGTTCGAATCTCTCCGGGCGCGCCATTATTACGGAAAGTTTTGATGGCTAACTAAATTATTTGTAAAGACACAAGTGTTCATGAGTTTTTATATGCGCATCAACAAATGCTATGTAATGCTGAATGAGCTGTCTTGTCATATCACCACCACCTTTGGGATAGGATAGAACATTTCCATCAGGCAAACGCAGACTTGAAACAGGCATAACCTCTTTAGTTGAACTAGTCAAAAAACATTCAGTAGTGTTTTCAAGAGCGGCAACAGTTATATCCTCTGCCCGCAATTCCAGATTATTCTCCAAACAAATCTTTTCAACGGCTGCTTTTGTAAGACCCCGCAAATGCCCTGCTGCTTTTGCTGGTGTAATTAAGATGTTTTCATTTTGTTTAATAAAGAAAACATTACTGGTAGATGCTTCAGTAATCAGCCCTGAATTATTGAGCATTACACAGTCGTCAGCACCTAAGGCTCTAGCTTCTATCATCCCTAGAATATTATTCAGATAATTACCCCCTTTAATATTAGGATCAAGAGCATTTGTTGCATTACGCCTAATTTCTGGAATAGCCAGACGAATTCCAACGCTTGAGTACTCTTGTTTCCATTCTGGTAACTCCTTTACAAGTATTACAAAACGAGTTGTCAATTCTGGGCGAGGAAAAAGATCTATTGGGCCCTCTCCACGAGTAATTATGTAACGGACGTAGACATCGCGATTTAGATCTGCTGCGTTTGTAGCTTTAACCGTCCTACGTATTTCATCCAGCATTCGATCCTTAGAAATTGTCAGACCTAGATGAGCTAACTGTGCAGAATTTTCAAAACGTGCCCAGTGCTCATCATGAAACAAAGGTATTCCTTTATAGGTCCTAAATACTTCATATATAGAATCTCCATAAAGAAATCCGCGATCCATTAAAGGAATCTTTGCATCAGCAGCATCAGTTATAAGGCCATCTACATTAGCCATGCTACGGAACTTATCCACCAAAACTCTCCTAAAATTAGATCAGACAAATAAGGTTACGCGATATCCACGGTATGTGGCTACATTCTAATGGGTAAACTTACCTTTATAACTTCTGACTCGGGATCTACGTTTTCAATTTGATATTGGCCCACATTTTTTGGAACAATTGCCGACTCCCCTTGAGTAAGAAGGTCTAACACATCTCCACCTTTACCAATAAATCTGGATGTGCCTTTGATAGCGTATAAATAGTGAGGAAAAGTCTCAGAAACCACTACTGAAGTTTGGTAATCAGGCTTCAGGTGCTCGACACAAAAAAAATCGTTATCAAGCGAACAAAAAGTACCTTTTTTGCCCTTTACTTTAGTGGGTGTACGTATAAATTCACTGATTTTTGTACGTCCTAAATTAAGAGCGTTTAAAGCAATTGAAACATCTATATCTCTGACTGGAAACCGAAGATTATCCCAAGCTCTATAAGTTGGGCCTGGCAAACGAACTTCCAAAGCAAGAATTTCATGTCGCTCTGGATTGCCCAATGCATGAACTTCTGCTGATGGTCGCTGCGCCAAACCCCTTAATGCTCGCGACGGATTGGCGTTATAAAGAACCTTCCCCGATTCTACTGGTATCTCATTCATGGAATCCAATATGTGCCAGTACAAATCCTTTAACTCATTAACAAGACCTTCGACTAACAACCATTCTTTTGTATTTTTGATTTCAGAACTATCCAGCAATACCGAAAATGATGATTCACGATCTGCGAACCAAGGTCGTAAAATTTTCTGTAGTTTTATTTCATCGGCCACAGAACTGAGCTTTCTGGCTAGAACTTCCTGCTTCAGCCTCCCTTGCAGAAGACTAGCTTGCAATTGATCTGCATCTATATTGTGTTTAAAACCTAATCTGATTGTTGCCCCTGGTTCAGCATCAATAATTATATATAGCTCAGTATTACCTTCTGGGTGCCCCTGAACAGAAAGCAATTCCTTTATATCTAATGTTTTGATTAATAATGGGAAGGTTTTCCCATAGGACGCTATAAATTGATCACCAAGCAATTCATCAGCACTCACATCAAGAAGCTGAGATAGAGTAATTTCTGATCCATCATCAAACTTCAATCGACTCGGATACAGTTGGCATTCTTCATCTTCTTTGCAAGCAGAAAGCTCAAAAGCCTCCCCAACACCCATACCAGTTTTTATAACCTGATCAGGCAAAGAGTGGAGCCCCTTGAATGACCTAATCTTCACGCCACCCCATGGACGTTCCACAAAATTATTCTTCGTCAGCTTAAGAAATTTTTTAGAAAGCTCTAAGACGACATTCGTTTCGCCGATAAGCAAAGCTTCAGCCTGATTATAGTCAGAAATTGATTTCATGCTCTTTCATAAAAGTGCTTTCTTTAATGCCGCTTCCATATCTTTTTGCAGTTTTAACATATCAACCTTAACGTTAAGGTTTCTAAGCTGGGTAACTTCTAAATCCTCAAACCCACAGGGATTAATGCCTTGATAAGGGGAAAGATCCATATCAACATTGACTGACAACCCATGATAGGTACAGCTACGCCTCACTCGTAACCCTATAGCAGCAAGTTTTTGACCGCTTACATAAACTCCTGGAGCATCTCTTCTTGCATAAGCCTCAACTCCATATTTCGACACGGCACTTATTACTGCTGTCTCTAGTGCTTGTACTAAAGAACGAATACTGGAGCCTGATCTTTGCAGGTCCACCATAACGTAAACAATCAGCTGCCCGGGGCCATGATAGGTTACCTGGCCTCCTCTATCTATTTTTAGTATCGGTATATTTCCTGCCTTCAAAATATGCGCAGGATCTGCATTCAACCCAAGCGTATATATAGGCGGGTGTTCAACAAACCATATCTCATCCTGAGTATGCTCATGCCTATCATCCGTGAACCTTTGCATATCTTCCCAGACATGTGAAAATAACTGCATGCCCATGTCACGGAATATCAGTGAGTTCTTCATAAAACTAACAGGACGTTTTCACTAGCTACAAGTTCTGTATAAAGCGCATCAATCTGCTCTCTATTTTGAGCATAGATAGCAAAAGTTAGACTCAGAAAGCTGTCATTCTTACTGACTTTAGTCTTAATTTTTGAACTATCAAGATCAATATAGTGCTCACGCACAATGCTCTCTACAACAGACCTAAAGTCCTCTTCGTTTCGACCCAGTACCTTAACGTACACATCGCAAGGAAAACTCAGCAGTGAATCTTCGCTCATTAAAATCTATTCAATCATTGTGCCCACAACATGACTTGATCCTTAAGACGTGTCCACAACCCCGCCTCTGGTACTTCATGGAGTGTAACTAAAGGCACCTCGGATACATTTTCACCCTCCAATGTAACCCTTATAACACCTACAGGGCTATTCATCTCTAGCGGCGCTATCAGATCCGTACTCAAATCTATTGAGGACGTCAGGGAATCAAAACTGCCGCGAGGTATTGTAAGAAAAAGATCCTGAGTTACGCCCATCGATACAGAACCCGGCTCTCCCATCCAGACCCTTGATGTTGTAATTTCCTCTCTACCAGAATAAAGCTTATGAGTTTCATAAAAACGAAACCCGTAATTCAAAATAGCTTGGCTATTAGTAGCACGTGCTTCTGGGCTATTTGCGCCCATTACAACTGATATCAAGCGCATATCCGAACGTTCTGCAGAAGTAACAAGGCAATAGCCGGCAGCATCAGTATAACCAGTCTTTAGACCATCTACAGATGTATCTCGCCACAATAGAGAATTGCGATTTGGCTGCGTTATGTCATTGTAAGTAAATTCGCGTTCTGAATACCAAGAATAATAAGCTGGAAATTCGGCTATTATAGCTCGCGTCAAAGTAGCAGTATCTCTTGCTGTAGTGTAATGGTCTGTCTCTGGTAACCCAGTACTATTACGAAACGAACTTGAACTCATTCCTAACAACTGAGCATACTGATTCATTAAACCAACGAAAGCATCCTCAGAACCAGCTACGTGTTCTGACAAAGCAACACTTGCGTCATTCCCAGACTGGATGATCATTCCACGAAAAAGGTCTTCGACTGTCACATAGGTATCTACTTCTATGAACATCCTGGAACCATCTGTTCTCCATGCTTTTTCACTAACGTAAACCTCATCATCCAAACTTATTTGCCCTTGCTCTAAAGCTTTAAAAGCTGCATAAGCTGTCATCAGCTTAGTTAGACTGGCAGGCTCTAATATTTCATCTGGTGACGACTCCGCTATTATTTGCCCTGTAGATGAATCCATCAAAACATAGCTTTTAACCCCGAGTTGAGGTGGTGCAGGTATAGGGACACTTTGTGCGAAAACGCCAAAGGGTACAAATAACGCAAGAACAATCCAGACTTGAATCATTGGCAGCTCCTGATTAGCTTAGTTTCCCGTATAAGCATTGTACTTTATGCTCAATGCCCTATAACCATGTACGCTCCGCCTAAGCCCGCGGAAGTGAGGTCATCGAATACCGTGTCAATTTTCTCCGTTCGCTCATAGGGCCCTATAAGCACGCGGTGTAAGCGAGATGATCCGCCTTCATTTGAATCCACAAATGCCCGAGAAAACCCTTTTGATTTCAGTGCGAGGGCAAAATCCTCTGCATTCTCTTTTACTGAAAATGCCCCGACCTGTATATAAACATTTTCTGACATGTAATTCGCTTGCGCATCACTGAAAGCATCGAGCGCTCTAACTTCTACACGTGCTGTACCTTCCTGAACCATGTCTAATTGCATAGCTGCTGTATAAGAAAGATCAATTATACGATCGTGCAGGAATGGGCCACGATCATTCACCCTAACAATTACACGCCGATTATTTGCCAGGTTTGTAACTTCAACCCATGTAGGTATAGGAAGTGTTGTATGAGCGGCAGTCATCGCATACATATCATAGATCTCTCCATTTGAAGTCGGACGCCCATGAAATTTCGGGCCATACCATGAAGCTATACCGACCTCTTGATATCCTAAACTTGATGGGCGCACATAGTAACGGCGTCCTAGTACATCATAGAAAGGAGGATTACCCCGAGAACTCCGCGCCGAACCTACCGCGGTTTCACTACGGGCTGCTTCTTGTGATTGTTCAAGCCTACTTGGCCCACAACCAACAATTAAAGCTGCAGCAAGCAATGTCCATCCAAACATCAGACAACGGGATGGTAGCTTACGATTTCTGCAACAGATCACACGCCATCCTTTAATCACTCAATGAGTAGTCCCCTGCTCATACTGAGTACGAATAATCTCAGCAAGCTGATATGCTGCCAAAGCATACATCACACTATGATTGTAACGAGTAATAACTCGAAAGTTGTTATATCCAACCCAGTACTCTTCACCATTCTCGCCTTGCAAAGACAAAACTGTAGCTAGGCTTTCAGCCGGAAGTTGTGTTGTAAAAACATAACCTGCGTCTTTTAACGACAAAATGGTTTCATCAAGGGTCATGCTATTTACAGATTCAACTCCTGGTCTGTTCAAAAGGCTAATGGAGGCACGACTTACAATATCCTCATACTGTCGCCAACCATGCACCTTAAAATAATTAGCAACACTAGATAATATGTCATGCCAATTACCCCATAAATCCCGTTTCCCATCCAAATCACCGTCTACAGCATATTCTCTATAACTAGAAGAAATAAATTGACCCGCACCCATGGCTCCTGCGTATGAGCCTGTAACTATTTCAGGATCTATCTCTTCTTCAGTTACTAACAGAAAGAATGATTCCAATTCAGACCTAAAAAACTTACTACGAGGAGGGTAAGCGAAAGCTAAAGTAGAAAGAGAGTCAACCACGCGATAAGTACCAGTACGCTGCCCATAATAGGTTTCAATTCCCAAAATAGACACAAGAATTTCAGGAGCAACCCCGTACTCTTCACTCACAGCATTAATCATGCCTGCATGATCTACCCAAAACCTTACACCTTCTTGAATGCGCGTTTCATTAAGAAAAATTTGGCGGTAGTCTCTCCACAGCATAACTTTCTCAGCTGGACGAGAAATTGCCTCCAATACTGGTCTACTAATATTGACATTATTTAAAACTCTTGCGAGTTCACCTTTCTCTAAATTATGTCTTAAAACCATCTCTTCTATGAAGGCATCTCTTTGCCGATACACTGAATCCATATCAACATCCAAGGACTGTGCGTTTAAAGTTTGTGCTAAAAATACTGACAAACAAAGATATGGAAAAAAAGATTTCATGAGGCTAAAAGCTTACGCTTACCATGAATTGCCGCAAGAACCCCAACCCCTGCCATTAACGTCACCATAGATGTACCGCCTGCGCTTACGAGAGGTAGAGGCACGCCAACAACCGGCAATAAACCAGTAACCATGCCTGAATTGACAAATACATAGACAAAAAAAGTTAAACTCAACCCTCCTGCCAATAATCGCCTAAATGTACTCTGAGCTTGTGCAGCAATGTACAAACCTCTTCCAACTAAGAACAAATACAATACAAGCAAAAGCAAGAGCCCGAGTAAACCAAATTCTTCTCCAATAACAGCAAAAATAAAGTCTGTTGAACGTTCTGGAAGAAACTCTAGATGAGCTTGTGTTCCATTTAACCAACCTTTACCAAACAATCCACCCGACCCAAGAGCAATTTTTGACTGAATAATATTGTATCCAGCTCCGAGTGGATCAGATTCAGGGCTCAAGAAAGTCATTACCCGAGCACGTTGATAGTCCAACATGTAATGCCAAAGAACCGGTATAGAGCCAAGAGTCAAGGCCCCCAAAATACCAATCAAACGAAGACTCAGTCCTGCAAGTAATACTGTAAACCCTCCTGATAGCATGACTAATAACGCTGTTCCTAAATCAGGTTGTAGTGCAATCAAAAAAGCCGGAAAACAAAAAATTAACAAAAGAACAACTAATTGCGAAAATGTGGGGGGAAGAGGTCTATCATGCATAAACCAAGCAACCATCATAGGGACACATATTTTCATAATCTCTGATGGTTGAAATCTTATGATACCAACATCTAGCCACCGTTGAGCACCTCCACCTACTACCCCATTTACCAAAACCATAATCAGCAGGCCAAGCGTTATGCAAAAAACCCAAGGAGTCCAAACCCGCATTAAACGAGGTGAAATCTGCGACACAATAATAAAAACCGTAAATGCCACTCCAAACCTTAAAGCCTGACGAAATACCGCAGACGAACTTTCGCCCACCGCGCTATATAGGATCACACAACCCAAAATTGCAATTGCAACGGTTGTTATCAAAATTGGGATATCTATTACTACGCCTCTCTGCATAGGTCGCAGGACTGAAGAGCCCCCGGTTGCTAACTCAATGCTGCTCAGAGACATGTATATCCTCTATGAAATAAGCATCTAATATCTCACGCGCAATAGGTGCAGCTGACACCCCCCCGCCGCCGCCATTTTCTACAACCACTGCAAGAGCTATAACAGGATGATCTACAGGCGCGTAAGCGATAAATAATCCATGATCTCTTAGATATTCGTCAACTTCTTCTTCAATGTATTCCTCGTCTGCCGCAAGGGAAAAAACCTGTGCTGTACCCGTTTTTCCAGCTACAGTATATTCAGCACCTCTCATCGCATTACGACCAGAACCTTGACGCTCCTCATTTACACCAACCATCGCATTCACAATACGAATCCAGTGTGACTCTTCTATATTGCTCATCACATCTAATAGTACTGGCTGTGATTTAGAAACTGTTCCGCTTAAAGGATCCTCAGTACCGATAACAAGACGAGGTTTGAAACGCTGACCCCCGGTAGCTAAAACTGCAGTTGCATGAGCAAGTTGTAAAGGGGTAACGAGAGTAAATCCTTGGCCAATTCCTGTAATAACTGTTTCTCCTGGGTACCAAGTTTGGTTTTCACTTCCAGCAAATTGCGTCCTCTTCCATTCCCGTGAAGGAATGACGCCAGCATTCTCATTCAAAATATCAATACCAGTACGTTCACCAAAACCAAAACCCTCAAGAAATGGGCTCATATTATCAATACCCAAATTAACAGCTAGCTGGTAAAAATAAGTATCACATGACTGAACAATACTTTGATGAAGATCCATCGGCCCATGACCTTCAGGTTTCCAGTCCCGGTACCTATGAGAGTGTCCTGGTAATAGGAAATAACCTGGGCACATTTCACGATGATCAGGGTCAAGCACTCTATGATGAAGTGCTGCAAGCCCTAAAAAAGGTTTAATTGTGGAACCTGGCGGATAATGTCCAGCAAGGGCTCTATGGAAGAGCGGTTTATCGGGATCATCGTTAAGAATCTGAAAATCAGTTTGACTTAAACCACCTGCAAATTGATTAGGGTCAAAAGTGGGCATACTAACTAAAGCTAGGATATCTCCACTATCAGGCTCGATAGCTACAACCGCACCCCTTTTACCTTCTAAAGCTTTATGAGCCGCGATCTGTAACTCTATATCTAAACCAAGAAAAACATTTTCTCCTGGAAGAGGCCAACGTGTCTCAAGACTGACTTGCGAAGCCTCCAGATTAACCCGACTATTTGCAGCCAACACTGGATCCATAAGGATTCGACCCTGCGCATTGACCACTTGCTGCCTATAACCAACACTACCATGCAAAGTCACTTCATAACTTCGTTCTATACCACTCTTACCAATAAGAGAAGTTGCAGCATATTCGCTCCGATTTATTCGATCCAGATCTGATCGACTAATACTGGCGACATAACCTACAGCATGGCTGGTCAGTTCGCCGAATGGATAGTTACGAATAAGGCCCTCTTGAATATCAACACCAGGAAATTGGTGCCTTCTTACTGCAAAACGAGCTGCCTGAACATCAGATAAGTTAGCCAACTTAACGCGTTCAAATCCACGATGTGAACGCACTAGTTCCGTCAGGCCCTCATACTCAAGCGGGATAAGCCCGATAGCTCCAAGGTCTTGTAGCTGCGCTTCCAAATCTAAAACTTGCTCTGGAATTACTGTCAATTCCCAAGCAGGAAGATTTTCTGCAAGCACTACACCATTACGGTCATATATCAAGCCCCTTGTTGGCGCCAGCGGTTCAATTCGTAGCTGATTTCCTTGTGAGAGTTCGGAAAAAAAATCGTGTTCAACTACCTGTAGTTGAAAAAGTCTCCAAACAAGGACACTGGTCAGAATTAAAATCATGAACGAAGCTACAATTAATCTAGAAAGAAAAATTTTCTGTTCTTTCCAGTAATCTTTTAACGGAACAGTAGGGCTCATACTTAAACCTCAGCCCGACCATTCGAATATTTTTGATGCAGAGCTCTCTGGATCAATGGCCATAAAAACGTACTCATCATCAACGGCATCCAACGCTCAGAATAAGGCACCGTTCTACCAGATACCCCATCAACCCAGAATAAAACGAAATGGTAAATCACTAATAGCCCAAAAACTGTCACAGTCAACTGAGATATAGGTGATATACGCAAACGCAAATGAAACTTAAGCACCAAATAAGCAATGATCACCATCGCGAGGGCATTCTGGCCTAACAGAGCACCCGATAAAGTATCTAGAGCAAGACCTAAAAACATTGCAGTTAATAATCCAAATCGGTCTGGAGAATTTAGCAACCAGAAAATCATTACTAAAACAGTCCAGTCTGGACGAAAATTGGCTGTAGCTCCGGGCATTGGAAGTATAGAAAGCATAAGTGCCAAAAGTAATGTTGAAACTGGCCAGACTAGTGTGTTGGCTGATCTTTTCATTGCTCGAGCTCAGCAAGATTTGCTTTTCCGTATTGACCTGTATCGCTCTCTGGCCATACAAGAAGAACTTCTCGATCACGATCCAATTCAGCTACTGGTTCAGCAATAACATCTGCAAATGACTGTCCTGGTCTTCGCTGAACTTCTAACACACGTCCAACAGGGTACCCTGATGGAAACACCCCGCCAAGACCAGAAGACACAAGCAAATCCCCACTCTTAATATCAGCGCTATTTGTGACATAAGGCAATCTCAACCGACCACTATCGCCTGTACCAACTGCAATTGTCCTTAATCCATTACGATTTACTGAAACCGGAACTGCGTGATCCGCATCACTTATTAATACTGCCTCTGATGTAAATGCTTCTACTCCAACAATCTGACCAACCACACCATTTGCATCTATAAGGGCCTGACCAACATAAACTGAATCAGCAAGACCTCGATTAATTGAGAAACGCTGGCGATAAGGATCTAAATCTACGGCCAAAATTTCAGCTACCAACACACGATCATTAATTCGCGAACTAGAATTGAGCATTGCACGCAGACGCCTGTTCTCAACTTCAAGGGCGGCCATTTTTTGCATGCGTACATCATAGCCAAGTTGTGTGCTTTTAAGTTCCTCGTTTTCTTTAAGTAGGAATGCGCGTTCTACAAACGAGTTTCTTACCCAGCGCCAACCCTTAAAGGGAAAATTTACAGCCATTTCTACAGGATAAACGGCTACAGAAAAAATTTGACGAATCTGGGGCAGATGGTTGTTTCTGCTATCCATGACCATGAGAACTAAGCTCACAATTGCTAACAGAATGAATCTAAGGCCCAATGCGGGCGTTACTCGTCTCCTGCCTATTCCCCCTGGAGCATTCATGGTCTGCACTCACTCCAAAATATCAGGGCTGCGCCTGTAAAATTAATCAATAGTAAATGTTGAGGGACCGTACTCGTCCAACAACTCTAAAATACGTCCACCACCACGGGCTACACAGGTTAAAGGCTCATCTGATATTACAACTGGTAAGCCGGTCTCTTCTGTAAGAAGCTTGTCAAGGTTAGTCAACAAGGCTCCACCTCCAGTAAGAACAATTCCACGCTCAGCAACATCAGCACCTAGCTCTGGAGGGGTTTGTTCTAGAGCAGCTTTAACTGCGCTAACAATACCTTGAAGTGGTTCTTGAAGTGCCTCTAAAACCTCATTACTGTTAAGTGTAAAGCTACGGGGCACGCCTTCTGAAAGATTACGGCCTTTTACCGAAATTTCCTTCACTTTTTGCCCAGGGTAAGCCGAACCTACTTCCTGTTTTACGCGTTCAGCAGTTGCTTCACCAATCAAAATACCATAGTTACGTCTCACATAACTGATAATGGCCTCGTCAAATCGATCTCCACCAATTCTTGCGGAAGCCGCATAAACAATACCATTCAAAGAGATTACCGCTACCTCCGAAGTACCGCCTCCAATATCAAGAACCATGGATCCTCGAGCTTCATGAATAGGCATTCCCGCACCAATGGCCGCAGCCATAGGTTCCTCAACCAAATAAACCTTGCGTGCCCCAGCGCCCTCTGCAGATTCCCTTATTGCTCGACGCTCAACCTGTGTAGCCCCATAAGGCACACAAACTAAAACCCTTGGGCTTGGTCTAAAATACCGGGACCCATGAGCCTTTTTTATGAAATACTGGAGCATCTTCTCGGTAATAGTGAAGTCCGCTATCACACCATCTTTCATTGGCCTGATAGCTGTTATACTCCCTGGTGTGCGGCCTAACATGCTTTTAGCGCCTGTGCCCACAGCTTCAAGCACTTTCCCATCCCGACCATTTTCCTCACGTATTGCTACAACGGAGGGCTCGTCAAGGACAACGCCTCGCCCACGCACATAGATCAAGGTGTTTGCTGTACCTAAATCAATGGACAGATCATTAGAAAAGTAACCAAGAAATCGCTTTAACATTGAGCGCCAAGACTGAGATTTAAAAACCAAACACGGACTTTAACAATGGGTAGAACAATGGGCAAGGTGACGTGTATAGTTATCTGCAAATCATTTTGAGGACTGGAACGTGTTAATCACCCGAGAAGATGTAAAAAAACTGTGCCATCTTGCTCGCTTGGAGATCTCCTCAAAAGAGATAGAGGATGTGTCAATGAAGTTATCTGATATTGTCGATATGGTTAATGAATTAAGGACGGCCGAAACTTCTAGCGTCTTGCCTATGGCTCATCCGCTAGATCAGGCTCAACGGATGCGGAAAGACAAGGTCACAGAAGTTGATAATCATGAGCAATATCAAAAAAATGCGCCTCTGGTCGATAAAGACCTATATCTGGTACCTAAGGTTTTAGAATAGCCTCTAAATGTATTGTTTTAATTCACCTGCTAATACCAACCTACAATAATAGACCTCGTAAGCATGCACGAAGCAACTATTGCTCATCTAAGTGAAAAACTCAGGGATCATAAGATCTCTTCCAAAGAGCTTACCACTCACTTTCTGGCACGAATTTCTCGCTTAGATGCCAAGCTTAATTCTTTTATCACTATAACTGAGAGAGAAGCACTTGCTCAGGCCGAAGTAGCTGATGCTCGCTTGAAAAAAGGAGATACCACTCCGCTAACAGGAATTCCCATAGCTCACAAGGATATTTTTTGTACAGAGGGGGTAAAGACATCTTGTGGTTCACTAATGCTAGATAACTTCATCTCCCCTTATGATGCGACAGTTACTGCAAGACTCAAGTCAGCTGGCGCAGTGATGTTAGGGAAAACTAATATGGATGAGTTTGCTATGGGGTCATCTAACGAGACAAGCTACTACGGGTTGGTGAGAAACCCGTGGAACTATGAAAAAGTTCCAGGTGGATCCTCTGGCGGATCAGCTGCAGCCGTAGCAGCTCGTTTGGCAAGTGGTGCCACGGGCACGGACACTGGTGGTTCTATAAGACAACCTGCTGCACTGACAGGCATTACAGGCTTAAAACCAACATATGGCAGAATCTCGCGTTACGGTATGGTGGCATTTGCATCTAGTCTGGATCAAGCTGGAACATTAACAAAAACAGCTGAGGATGCTGCCCTAATGTTGCAAGCTATGGCTGGTTTTGACGAAAGAGATTCTACGGCTCTTCAGGAAACAGTGCCAGACTATTTAAAAGCAATCAATGGCCCTTGGCAAAAGATTAATATCGGCATTCCAAGCAATTTTTTTGATGATGGCTTAGATGAAGAAAACGCAGAACTTGTCAGGAAAGCAGTAACAGTTTTTGAAAAGCTTGGCGCTTCTATCAAAGAAATTCACCTGGAAAATCTTCACCTATCTGTTCCTACTTATTACGTAGTGGCCTCTGCTGAAGCATCCTCAAACCTGTCACGCTTCGATGGTGTTAGATTTGGTCATCGCGCAAAAGAAGCCAAAGATTTGACCGAACTCTATATGAAAACCAGAGGAGAGGGATTTGGCCCAGAAGTTAAAAGAAGAATTCTAACGGGCACTTATGTTCTCTCCGCTGGCTATTATGATGCTTACTATCTTCAAGCCCAGAAAGTGCGCCAGCTTATAAGCCAAGATTTTGCTCGCGCCTTTGATGATGTAGATATTATTGTTGGCCCAACAACTCCAACACCAGCATTCAATATTGGGCAGAAAACCGAAGATCCTATACAGATGTATTTGAACGATATTTATACAATTGGAGCTAATCTTGCAGGCCTGCCAGCTCTCTCAATACCTTGTGGGTTTGTAGAAAATCTTCCAGTTGGCCTGCAGCTTATTGGCCCTCATCTGGGAGAAGAAGTATTGCTAAAAGCAGGTCACTACTACCAAAAGGAGACCGACTGGCATAAACAAGTGCCGCCGGTGCATGAAGATTAGTGGACTGGGAAATTGTAATTGGTTTAGAGATCCATGCTCAGCTAGCAACAAAAAGCAAGATTTTTTCTGGTAGTTCCACTTTGTATGGTACTGCGCCAAATAGCCAAGCCTCGCTTGTGGATCTCGGCTACCCTGGCGTACTACCAGTTCTCAATCAAACTGCTGTTCACATGGCAATAAAATTTGGGCTTGCTACAAACTGTCAAATTGCCAATCGTTCAATATTTGCTCGAAAAAACTACTTTTACCCTGATTTGCCTAAAGGTTATCAAATATCCCAATTTGAATTGCCTATCGTACACAACGGTTCCTTAGATATTATTCTTGAGAATGGAGATACCAAAACCATCGGAATCACAAGAGCGCACCTTGAAGAAGATGCTGGAAAATCTTTACATGAGAACTTTCAAGATGTAAGCGGCATTGATTTAAACCGGACAGGCACACCACTGTTGGAAATAGTATCAGAGCCTGATTTACGCTCAGCAAACGAGGCGGGCATCTATATGCGCTCCATACACAAGCTTGTACGTTATCTTGATATATCAGATGGCAATATGCAGGAAGGTTCTTTTCGTTGTGACGCAAATGTATCAGTTAGAAGGAAAGGCGAAAAAAAATTAGGGACGCGTACAGAACTGAAAAATTTAAATTCATTCAGGTTTATAGAAAAAGCAATCCAAGTAGAAGCAGAAAGACAAATGGAAATAATCGATGATGGGGGTGTAGTTATTCAAGAAACCCGTCTATATGACTCTGACCATAACGAAACAAGGCCAATGCGCAGCAAAGAGGAGGCAAATGACTATCGTTACTTTCCAGACCCTGATTTACTACCAGTTATCATTAACAATGAACTCATAGAAAGACTGCGTGCTAAATTGCCAGAGTTACCGGAGGCTAGGACCAAACGCCTGGAACTTGAATACAACCTTCCTGAGTCGATGTCTAGAGAGCTCACTAACTCGCGAGCAACAGCAGACTATTTTGAAGAAGTCGCCAAATCTGCGCCAGAAGTGCCGCCAAGGAAAATAGGAAACTTGATCCAACGTGAACTAAGTGCCTTGCTGAATCGTGAAGGCTTAAGTATCGAACAATCAAAAGTCTCGCCCTCAATGGTGGCACTGCTTGCTCAAAAAATTGAACAAAACACTGTCTCAGCTAGCAATGCCCATGTTGTGCTTAATGATCTATGGAACACTCAAGGCGCAAATAGTGTTGATGAAATAATTAAAGAACGAGGCCTAGAACAAATAAGTGATACTGATGCTAT
>PBDA01000004.1 GCA_002718345.1 Rhodospirillaceae bacterium | reverse complement strand
GTTGTCAGTCGTGGAATAAATCAAGTTGTACTGTACTGAACACAACGACAACTTAATGCCGAACCAAGTCCGAATATCAGGCAATACTGGAACCGCAGTCTACAACCAAAACTTCACCAGTGATGGCACCCTGTCCTGCCAAAAAAATAATCGACTTAGCAACATCTTCTGGCAGTACCAAACGCTTGAGCAAGCTCCTATCCAAAGTCTTCTGTTTACGAGACTCTGGCCAAGATTTAGTCCATGGAGTATCTACAAGACCCGGCGCAACTGCGTTTACCCTAATCTCTGGCGATAATGCTTTTGCCAAATTTCGAGTTAGATTGATCAGTGCAGCTTTGCTAGCACTGTAGGCTAACGAACTTCCTCGGGTACCTAAACCAGCAACTGATGCCGTGTTAATTATCACTCCATGCGACAAGCGTAGTGAGTCAGCTGCTGCTTTTGAGCATCGATAAGGCCCAATTAAATTGGTCCCTAGAATGGTTTGCCAGAAAGATTCATCCATCGCTTCGAGATTTTCGAATGGAATTGGTTCTCGAGAATTAGAAGTACCGGCGTTGTTTACCAATAAATCAAGTCCGCCCAGAGCTTTTAAGGCAGCCGTTACCATATTCTCTGCTTCACCGGGGTTTGAAACATCTCCAGGAGCACTAACAACATCGTATCCAGCCGTCCTTAGTCTTTTGACCTCCTTTATCCCTGAGGGGTCATTGGGAAGATGGTTGAGGGCTACTCGACCACCCATGCGGCATAGAATTTCCACAGTGGCTAAACCGATCCCGGAAGCCCCACCAGTTATTAACGCACGCTTACTAGTCCAATTCATCAAGCTTTCCATAACCAAATTAATAAACCACGTCGATAATGTGAAAAGTTACAGTACCATTTGGAGTCTTTACACCCACCCTATTGCCAATTCTCCGCCCCGGCATCCCACGTGCCATAGGAAAAACAACGCCAATCCAATTCTTTCTCACATCCGTTTCATCTACTCCAACAATACGATACCGACTCTTCATGCCGTCATCAGCCAAAACCGAGGCCCCAGTCCTAAAAAATAATTGCTCACTAGGCAACGCGCGCTTATACACAACTTCAAGTACTGGGAGCTAGCGTTGCAGATAGCGAATTCGTCTATCAATTTCACGGATCTGTTTCTTTCTGTAAATATACTCCGCATTTTCCGAGCGGTCACCCTCATCAGCTGCGGCCGAAAGATGTTTTGCAACCTGTTCGCGCTGCTCCCAACGCTGTCCCAACCCAAGACGCAATTTCTGGTAGCCTCCCAATGTAATATAATCCGAAGCACGGCATGACATGACTCAACACCACTCTACAAGAGACAGAGAGATTAAAATTACAATATTCATCGAATGTTGGTAGTAGAAAATCTCGTGAGTATTTTGAACTCTCCAAAATGCTTTCTAATATTAACGCTTTGTCTCTATAGTTTTAATATGGAAAAGCTATAAAATTGAATGCCACTATAAAAATATTTAACATCGTTAAATGCAAGATTGCCATTTGATGTTTTCTTTCTCAAAGAAGTTGTTATTAATAGACAATATCCCAACAACCCTGAACATCCTTAGCAGGTATCCGACAGAGTTTTTGCGTATAAACAAAAAATTCGGATAAATTTAAAACTATGTTTTAACTCAATGTATTTGTCGAAAAATTAGCAATGTCAAAAACCAAATCAAATGAGCCATCTACGATGCCAGTTCTAATAGTTACGGGTGCGAGTCGTGGTATTGGTGCAGAAATTTGCCGTCGGGCAGCAAGTCAGAAATGGAAAGTTTGTGTAAACTATTCACAATCAACTAACGAGGCTGAACAGCTTATTTCCCAAATAAGAAACAAAGACGGAAAAGCTATAGCCATACGGGCAGATGTAACAAACGAGCACGAAGTTACTAAAATGTTTGATCGCGTGGACGAGGAACTTGGTCCGATTAGCGCGCTAATTAACAACGCCGGGATAAATGGATGCGGCACACGCATCGATGATCTCAGTTTTGATATTGTCAAGAGAATGTTTGCGGTAAATGTAATAGGGACATTCATCTGTACAAAGCACGCTATCCGCCGAATGGCCAAGTGCCACGGAGGAAGCGGTGGTGTCATCGTCAATATATCATCGGCTGCGTCGAAACATGGCGGCCCCTTCACATATACAGATTATGCAGCTTCAAAAGGAGCAATAGATACCTTCACCGTCGGTCTCGCAAAAGAACAAGCAAGTGAGGGTATACGGGCAAATTGCCTGCGGCCTGGAGCCACTATGACGGAACTAAGTACCGAGTGGGCTAAACGAAACCCTGAGTGGCTTGACTGGGTGATGCAGCAAGTTCCAATGGGGCGCCCTGCTCAAGTAGATGAAATCGCTAAAGCGGCAATGTTTCTAATTTCAAATCAATCTTCGTATGTGACAGGTGCGACGTTGGATGTTTGTGGTGGGTGGGTAAGTCCATAATTGACGCCCTGTGACCCAAAGCTCCAAACGAATTGCGAGTATATAATTAGTAAGACAATTATGATTCAGTAGGATGTCAATCACTATCTATACATAACTAATAACGGAAAGGTTATTTATACATTAGCAGTCGATCTGCAAAATGGCACATAGGATACAGTTCTTGACGTTCTCCTTTCCAATAAATTTTTTACGCATTAATCGTATCAACTACGTTAAGGTAGCTAATGAAACTCGGTGCATCACTAACTTTTGACAACGCTCGAATTGGTATTGATACAAATACTATTGTTGAAGCTGCTCGATCAGTAGAAACCATCGGTTACGATGGCCTATGGGTCTACGACTGTATCGGTCGTAATGAGACGATCCCAGACCCTCTTGTCTTGCTTGGAATCATCGGAGCAACCACCGATGCTATTAGCATAGGAACAGGTATAATTCAGTTACCATTGCGTAATACAGCCATATTGGCACACCAGATCTTAACAGCCCACCTTGTGTGCGGTGATCGTCTCAGGTTGGGAGTGGGGTTTGGCTCGACACGCGTTGATTTCGAAACCGTTGGTTATGATTTTGATCAGCGTAAACAATATTTTTTAGAACAAATACCAATTCTCAAAGCATTACTGACGACAGGGAAATGCGGTAGTATAAAATTATCACCTTGGCCGTTACGAAAAAATGCCCCGCCACTTCTACTTGGGACTTGGGGCAAACACATTAAGACCGCAGCGCTTAAATTTGATGGTTGGATAGCATCAGGGTTCTACCGGAACAATCTAGAACTCGCAAAGTCATTGGCTAAGTATCGGAGCGTCGGGGGCAAGAATGCGCTGGTAACCAATGTTGCATATGACCCAAAGTCTGGTGTGACTCCCGTGATCGATCGATTGTTAAATCTTAAGGAAATTGGCTTCGATGAAGCAATCGTTTTCGCTCCAATAGATGCCCTTTGTGCTATCAAAGAGGGGGTAAGAAACGACTAGATTCTTACTGGACTACTCGAATAGCGATAGCGACCACCCCTCTCTACTCTTGCACAGAAGAACCACCCTCGTATATCACACACCAACTAACCGTGCCGGAGGCTGTCGGGCGATAGGAGTTGCAACTGACACATCTTCTGCGGGCAGTGGGGCTCTTCCTAAAATCAGATCAGCCGCCTTCTCTCCAATCATAATTGCTGTCGCATTCAAATTAGCACTGATGATCGTCGGCATAATTGACGCATCTGCTATTCGGAGTTGATCTACACCGCGAACCCTCAGTGCAGGATCAACAACCGCCGTTTCATCCCTATCACTCCCCATTTTACTGGTGCCACATGGATGATAACAGGTCTCTGAACGCTCACGAACAAAGGCATCAATATCTTCATCACTTTTAGTACCGTCGCCCGGCATTAGCTCGGCGCCACGAACACTATCAAAAGCCGGTTGCACCATGATCTCACGCGTCAACCTTACTCCCTCTCGCATACACCTCACATCGGCTTCCATTTGCAGATAATTGGGTTCAATAATCGGATGGTCATGCGCGACACTAGAACGTAATTTTACAAAACCACGACTCTCTTGCCGCAGTTGACATACATTAATCTGATAGCCATGAAATGTCGGCCACCTGTTGCCACGACGAATTACCATAGGTAGAAAGTGATTTTGCACCTCGGGGCGATCTGCCGATTCATTGATCCGTAGAAACGCTCCGGCTTCCGAATGCCCTGTCGCTCCCTGGCCTGTTCCTTTTATCAGCCACTCCAATCCGATGAGGGCACGCCGGTAAGTCGGCATATTCTTATAAAGACTAACCGGTTTTGTACACTCTCGCTGAATAGCCACATCCAAATGATCTTGGAGGTTTTTCCCCACTCCTGTGATTTCAACTAATGGAGCAATACCAACCTCGGCTAAATGCACGGGGTCACCTATACCCGACAGCATCAAAAGTTGTGGGGTATTAATTGCACCCGCGCACACAATTACCTCTCGTGACGCACGTGCCTGCTTAACCCAGCCTTCTTTACGATACTCCAGGCCAACCGCCGTAGTTCCTTCAAAGATCAACCGATTGGCATATGCGTTCAGCTCGAGCGACAGAGATTTACGCTCCATGACGTCCCACAAATAAGCGCGTCCGGTATCCAAACGATTCCCCGATATTATATTCAGATCAAATCGTCCCACCCCTTCCAACTGGCTCGCACTAAAACTATCAGTTCTGGGGAAACCTGCCTCCTGTACTGCTTTAATAAAAAGCTCTATTAAGGGATTATCGTCACTACTAACTTTCAGTTGCATTGGGCCTTGATGGCCGCGATATTCTGATGGTCTGGGAGAAAACGATTCTGCCCGTTTGAAATAAGGCAGGACATCTCTATAAGCCCATCCGCGACATCCCAATTGCCGCCAGTGATCATAATCCCCCGCATGGCCACGAATATAGACCATAAGATTATGGGAGGAACAACCCCCAAGCATTCGACCACGTGGCCATATTAGGCGCCTATTATTGAGGTGGACCTGAGGCTCTGTCTCGTAATGCCAGTTACGTCTTTCATCAGCAATGGCCAATGCTGTCGCTGCTGGCATCCTTACCTTCCACGATTTATCACCAGGCCCCGCCTCTACCAGCAAGACTGTGTTTTGTTCGCTAAGACGATTCGCTAGTACACATCCAGCGGACCCACCGCCAACTATGATGTAATCAAATGTTTTCTTGACAGTCATCGTGACTCAATACTCGAATAACGAACCAAAATCAGCCTTTCCACCCCCTACGCCAGCAACTCGAAGCGCGTCCCAGAAGGTCGCTTGAATCGCACTGACGACAGGCCGTCCAAGATCGACCTCTAAAGCAGCGATAGCGCCTATCGTTCGGATGCCAGTGCAACTAATAAAAACTCCGTCCGCGGAATCATCCACTGAATTCTTTA
Organism: Rhodospirillaceae bacterium; assembly: GCA_002718345.1. Lineage (GTDB taxonomy): Bacteria > Pseudomonadota > Gammaproteobacteria > Steroidobacterales > Rariloculaceae > UBA6522. The sequence continues at coordinate 10,244 of PBDA01000004.1, read as the reverse complement.
CAAACTCATAGATCTGTTCCAACGGCAATGCGTCTAGCTCAAGATTATCTGTTATGCCTAGTCCGTGGGCGCTCGTCACATCAAAACCATTCGCATTAAAAAATTCCCGCCCCCTGTCAGTCACCTCATCCACGTAAGGACCGACAAAACATGGTTTCTGCACACCTAGTGCCCTAAGCGCCTTAACCCCGGCTGTCGACGTCGTAGACGCCGGCACTCCAGGCAATGCCGCCTCCATTCTCATAATTAACTTTTGATCATAATCTGCACCGTGCAGAAATGACGCACTAGTCCCACCAAAGGTCACAACATCTAGTGGCGCACGCTTGAACATCGCCGTCGCGACCTCTATTCGGTCATCCGCCACAAGGGCAGCCAGTCCCTCATACGACGCGTCTAATAAATCGACTCGGTTAGTGTAGACCCCAACCCCCTCTGGTGCCATAGCGTAAAATTCAGTGTCCATAACAAGACTTTCGGACGGGTATATGAGGCCAATACGGGCCCTCCAACCGTAGTAGTCACGCAACGTATTTCCCCTTTTCCATTTGCTGGTCCTCCTCACAGGATCAATGCAGCAATTATGCAACATTTAAGATGTGTAATCGCTTATTAAGTTAAATCAAGAGCTAGAAACGCCGCCCGTTCAACTAGGCATCACTAACGTTTTATTGTTGGAAATGGGAGACTCCAAGTGAAAATTGGACCGTAACAATATGAAAAAATGAAAAAAAGCTTTCAATTTCGCATTGAAAACGATACATTGCGCGCGCTCCAGAGTCGACTTGTGTGGTAATCGCGTTTGCATTTAAAAACGCTGTAGGCTGTGCATTCCACTTCGTGTCGCTTGGCACCTGATTTTGAATCTGTTTTTTGAGAAATTGACAATGACTGATCTGACACATTATCGGAATATTGGAATTTTCGCGCACGTTGATGCCGGAAAAACCACTACAACTGAGAGAATTCTAAAGCTCACCGGGAAGATTCATAAGATTGGTGAGGTGCATGATGGGGACGCAACCACGGACTTCATGGCCCAAGAACAAGAGCGGGGCATAACGATCCAATCTGCCGCCACAACCTGTCACTGGAACGACCATCACCTCAATATCATTGACACCCCTGGGCATGTAGATTTCACCATCGAGGTGTATCGGTCTTTAAAAGTTCTGGATGGTGGCATTGGGGTATTCTGCGGTTCTGGTGGAGTCGAACCGCAATCAGAAACGAACTGGCGATATGCCAACGAATCAGGGGTCGCACGACTAATTTTTGTAAACAAATTAGACCGGGTGGGCGCAAACTTCCTAAATGTCGTTCAACAAGTCAAAGACGTGTTGGGGGCAAATCCCGTAGTCATGACGCTGCCCATCGGGAGCGAAAACACATTCAAGGGTGTTGTGGATCTCATAAGCCGACAAGCGTGGGTTTGGGACAACTCAGGAGATCCAATGAGTTATGAGCTCCAGACGATACCTGACAATATGATTGATGAAGTCGAAAAATGGCGTGAGAAGCTTATAGAGACTGCTATTGAACAAGACGACGACTTGATGGAAGCATATCTCGATGGTGCAGAACCTGCAGTTGAGGATATAAAGCGATGTATCCGTAAAGGCACAATCTCCCTCGACTTCTTTCCAACTTACTGTGGCTCCGCCTTCAAGAATAAAGGAGTGCAATTGGTGCTAGACGGCGTGACCAATTATTTGCCAAGCCCTGTAGAGGTTAAACCGCAAGCGGAGATAGATTTAGAAGGCAACGAAACGGGTGAATACGCAGTTGTGGATCCAGATAGACCGCTTAGATCTTTGGCCTTTAAGATCATGGATGACAGATACGGAGCACTAACCTTCACCCGAATCTACTCCGGCCGAATTGCCAAAGGCGACACCGTTTTAAATACAGCAACTGGCAAGACAGAAAGGATAGGTCGAATCGTGTCGATGCATGCTGACTCCCGAGAAGATGTTGATAGTGCGCAAGCGGGCGATATTGTCGCTCTTATAGGTATGAAAAATGTTCACACTGGACACACACTCTGTGATCCTCGCAGCCCCGCTACTCTTGAGCCAATGGTTTTCCCAGATCCGGTTATTTCTATTGCGGTCACTCCAAAAGATAAAAGCGGTGCGGAAAAACTAGGTATTGCTCTTGGGAAAATGGTTCAGGAAGATCCATCTTTTCGCGTGGAGACCGATCAGGACAGTGGCGAAACTATTATTAAGGGAATGGGAGAACTTCATCTGGACATTAAGGTGGATATTCTCAAACGTACCCATCAAGTAGATGTAGAGGTGGGTAAACCCCAAGTAGCGTACCGCGAAACAATAACTTCCCGAGTAGAAGACACTTACACTCACAAAAAGCAAACAGGCGGTTCGGGCCAGTTTGCAAAGATCGACTTCATTATCGAACCAGCTGAAGCGGGTACTGGTTTTGAGTTTGATTCTGTCGTCACGGGTGGCAACGTTCCGCGCGAATTTTGGCCAGCGATACGAAAGGGATTTGCTACGAGCCTAGAACAGGGAGTACTAGCAGGATATCCAGTTTTAGATGTGAAAGTCACATTAGTTGATGGTGCCGCACATGCCGTGGATTCTTCCGCAATAGCGTTCGAACTAGCTGCTAAAGCAGCCTATCGACAGAGCTTGACAAAGGCAGCACCGCAGCTATTGGAGCCAATCATGAAAGTGGACGTTTTTACGCCGAACGATCATGTAGGAGATGTGATTGGTGACCTCAATCGTCGTCGCTCTATCATCAAATCCCAAGAAGCTGGGGCAAATGGTGTGCGTGTGAAGGCAGATGCCCCGCTCAGCGAGATGTTCGGCTATATCGGCGATTTGCGGACAATCACGTCGGGCCGCGGGTTATTTTCAATGGAATTCTCCCACTACGCTGCCTGCCCAAAAAATGTCGCTAGCGCCGTCATTGCAGAAGCCATGGAACGCCGCAGAGCGGCTTAATTATTCAGAAATGAGATGTCTATTTAGTCTTGGTCGTTGGTGTTGACATTGCTAACGCCGGAATTTGTCGACTCTACATTACCCCGCTGAACGCCACCGCGTCGCCGCCGCCGCTTAGGCGCTGCAGTATTTTTGCCGGAACTATTGTTCCCATTGTTATTATCATCTGCGGTTTTTTCACCGTTTGGACGGTTGTTACCCTGACCCCGTCTACGAGAAGGCCGTCTTCTTCGCCTTTTTGTCTTATCCTTTCCTGATTTTTCTTGATCACGCGTAGTTGCTGATTGCTTGACAGGGGGAGGCTTAGGCCTGCATCTATCACACTGCCCACATTTGGGAGGGTCTTCTTCGCCGAACCATTTACGCACAAACACACTCCGGCACTCAGGACTAGTAGCATAATCAGCAATAGCGCTTAGACGTCGTGTATCCTCGCGGTGCTTTGTCGCAAACCGTCGAGTTAATTCGTCAACCGTTGCGGCTAGAGTTTCAGTATCAACCAGTACTCTAATCTTAGCCTGAGAATCACGTACAATTAACTGCGCTTTCTCAAGTTGATTACACAGAGCGCGACATGCTGTGAGTGGCACTTGGGCAGACAATGCCAAGTCTTTAACTGCCACTGTGCGATCTACGTCTGCCCACGCCGACAATGCATCCCCGATGGAATAAAGTTGACCCATATTTGCCTGACCAGTCGCGTTCAAACGGCGCTGGATATCAAGATCTGATTCATCGTAGAGAAGAATGCAATGTGACGTGCGCCCATCTCGACCCGCACGACCGGCTTCTTGGATATATTGCTCGATTGAACCCGGTACCTGAAGATGCAGAATGTAGCGTATGTCACGTTTGTCAATGCCCATTCCGAACGCACTGGTCGCTACCATAACTATGCGTGGCCCGTGTTTGGTGTACCGTTCCTGCGCAGCCGTCCGCTCCGCTTTTGTCATTCGGCCGTGGTAACGCACCGCTGGGATCCTCGCCCGCCTTAGCGCGACATAAACCTCATCAACTGTTTTGGTCGTAGCACAATAAACAATTCCTGGGCGACGCAATTGCCGTAACAACTTTCCTGCGGCGGCCACTTTCAAATTGCCGGGCACGTTTCTCACTGCGAGCCTCAAATTATCACGCTGGGGCGGCACAGCAATGATGGTTGGGTCTTCCATTTGCATTCGCTCAGCGATATCTTGACGCACCCGTGGTGTCGCTGTCGCGGTCAAACCCAAAACAGTAGGACGCCCCAAAGCATTCCTCTCGATTCCCACCCTCAAATAAGCGGGTCTAAAATCATGTCCCCATTCTGAAATGCAATGCGCCTCATCAACACACAACAAAGCTGGAGTCTGTCCTTTTAGGGCATTTTGAAGGTCAGCCGTAGTCAGAGTTTCAGGTGTGGTCAATATTACAAGTTGGCCGCCTTGTCGCACCCTCTCAAGCGCCTCCCTTCGAGCTTTTACAGTCAAAGTACTATCTAGCCTGACAACCGGGACCGCATCTTCATCCAAAGAGCGCTCTTGATCACGCATTAATGCGATGAGGGGGAACAACGTGATAACGGGACCTTCGGCGAGAACGGCTAGGATTTGATATATAAGCGATTTACCATAACCCGTGGGTAGCACTACGAGAGTGTCTTGACCCGATATCAGGGATTCTAGGGCTGCCTCCTGTTCCGGGTGTAATTTTTCTATCCCGAATCTTTCCCAAGCTACCCGCCGACAGTTTTCCAAGTTCAATCCAACCGGCGGTGGCCCTATAACCTTAGGGCGTCGTTTACGCTCACCCCCACTTCGCCTATTTGGATTTGGCTTTCTCTGACGATTGGATCGCCTGCGTCCCCGAGTTCTCGCTTTAACCGGCTTCTTATTAGCCTGTTGGACAGAATCGGAATTTTCTTGGTCTAATTCCATAGTATTAAGTCATTAGCTTTCTGCAAAAAACAAGTCGTAAATCACCCAAAACACCATACTCGAACGTTGATGTAAAAACGTTTACATTAACTCGCAACATACCCCTATACCGAGGCGTGAATGAGCACACCTAGAGCATTAGTACCTGAAACCAATAATCCGTTGGGTGAATCCGCGGATCGGGGCTTCACACTACCGGCTAGTTACTACACCGATCAAGCCATATACGAGCTAGAGAAGGAGAACATTTTTTATCGCTCGTGGCAATACGTTTGTCACGAATCTAACCTAACCAACCCTGGTGATTATGCCACTAAACAGATTGCTGACGAGAATATATTTGTCATCAGGGATGACAATGGCACCTTGCGGGGTTTCTACAATGTTTGCCGCCATCGTGCTCATCAGTTACTCCAAGGCCGCGGAAATAGCGGGAGAATTGTCTGTCCCTATCATGCATGGGCCTATTCCAGGTCGGGTGAACTTACATTTGCACGAAACTCTGAACTCGTTACAGACTTTGATGCACAACAGTTTTGTCTTCGTGCAGTAAACATAGAGAATTTTCTGGGCTTCATCTTCGTTAATCTGAGTGAGACGGTCGAACCACTCAACAGTCTTGCGGCCGACCTCTACACCGATATCAGGGAAAAGATACCGTATATTGACCAACTTTCGCTCAAAGAGCCGTCAGTTTTTGGGGGAAATGGTATTAGAGCTGGATGGAAGGTGGTCGTGGATAACTATCTAGAATGCTATCACTGCGCGAACGCTCATCTTGATTTTTCCGACATCATTGATATGAACTGCTATCAAATGGACACATTCGGTTTGTGGTCACGGCAGATCGGAACAAAGACAAAGCCCCAAAATAGCGCGTATCCATTCTCTTCAACAGACCAGCAGCAAGATGCTGTCTTCTGGTATCTTTGGCCCAACACAACCTTATTTTCCCTGCCAGGCACGCCCAATCTTTCGGTAATGTCTATTGACCCAATGGACGCTGATTACTCGATTTTTGCAGGGGATATTTTTGGGCTCGACAACTACGAACTAAACGACAGCCGAATAAATTACGTTAATGTCATTCTTGGCCCAGAAGACCAAAGACTTTGTGAATCAGTTCAACTGGGGCTGAGATCCCGCAGCTACAACCAAGGACGATTCATCGTCAATTCCAAACACTTGGGGACCGCCGAACACGCCGTCCATCAGTTTCACATGCACGTGTTTGAAGCGTTAGAATCCTCTTCCCAGTGACTAGCACGATTGAATTACAAGTTCGGAAATGTCAAGCCTTTGCGGATGGTCTCTCATTCGCTGGAGTCGGGCCCTACAATCGGATTGATGGTTCCGTAATATTTAGAATCGCGCCAAGTGATCCTAGGAATAAAAACATCGTAGATATCCATGAGTGTCCGACTGATAGCGATGGCCTCGTTCAGTTTGAGGCGGATATTTGTTTGCTTAAACCTGCCGACGTCAACCGCGGGAACAGAAGATTATTTTTTGGCTATGGCAATCGAGGTAATAAGCGAGAACTTCAATTTTTCAACGATGCTCCAGCAACCAATGATCCCATAAGAATAGAACACGCCGGGAACGGATTCCTAATGCGTTGTGGCTACGCCATTGCTTGGTGTGCGTGGGAAGGCGATATCCTCCCTGGTAGTGGGCGTATGACTATCAAGGTACCCACTGCTCGGAATCGAAAAGGGCCAATTACTGGCCTTGTGCGCACCGAAATAATAACGGCGCAACCACAATTGTTCTTCCCCCTAAGTGGTAGCCCCTCCACGCATAGCTATCCCACTACCTCATTCGATAAAACCAAATCTAGATTGACGCGTCGGCGATACCAAAATAGCAATCCAGAGGTCATTCCATCAATCAAGTGGGACTTTGCGCGTGTAGAACAGGGACTTGGTCTCGATGGCCAAGGTGTTGAGACAGGGGTCATCCCGAGTGACTCTCATGTGTTGCTCTACGAAGGATTTGAACCAAATTGGATATATGAAATCATCTATGAAGCGCGGGATCCCTTAGTGCTGGGTTTAGGACATGTTGCCATTCGAGATTTTATAAGCTTCCTGAAATACAACCGTACTGACAATTTCGGGAATACCAATCCAGTTCATCTACTTGAGAAGGCCTACGCTTGGGGACGCTCGCAAACCGGTCGTTGTATCCGCGACTTTATCTACTCCGGCTTCAATGAAGATACTTCCGGACGTCAGGTATTTGATGGTGTACTACCCCACGTATCCGGAGCTGGATTAATGTGGATGAACCATCGATTCGCGAATGCGGTGTCAGTCGCAGGCCAAGAGTATGAGTCCCACAAGACACCAGCCGACCGATTCCCTTTCTCATATGCAGAATGCACTGATCACCTAACTGGCCAAACTGACTCCATACTCAAACGACCAAACACTGATCCCTTTGTAATTCATACTCAATCATCAACTGAATATTGGCAACGCCGGGGATCACTGGTTCATACGGACACGAGAGGCAATGATCTACCACAGCCAGAAAAGGTGCGAGTCTACCTCTGGTCAAGTTCACAGCATTTTGCCGACCCTAATCTGACTGAACCTACTATGGGGATTACCCAAGCCTATGAGAACATCGTCATGACTTCCATGCTGTTCCGAGCAATGCTGGTTGCGCTTGACAACTGGGCAAGTCACGGCATCAAACCTCCGGAAAGTCAGATACCATTGGCCACAGATCACACACTAGTAGACGGAAAACTTTGGAGAAATCAGTTTCCCGCAATTCCTGGCGTGGCGCTGCCACTGTCCCCTAATCGGGCACCGTTACTAGATTTCGGTGCAGCATTTACAAGCGGCATAATTTCCAAACAACCACCCGAGGTAATAGGACACTACTGCACCTTGGTACCCGCCGTCGATCAAGACGGGCTGGATCTCGCGGGCGTGAAAGCACCAATGGTCCAAGCACCGCTTGGTACTTATACGGGCTGGAACCTAAGGAAAAGAGGGCATGGGCAAGGCGCAATGTTTGAGTTTACCGGTAGCTACTTTCCTCTACCAGATACAACCGAAGAACGCATAGCAACGGGTGACCCGCGTCAAGCAGTTCTGGAACGTTATCGTACTGCATCCGAGTATACCGAAGCTATCCGAAAAGCTGCCATCCGACTTGTTCGTGATGGTTTTATGCTAGAGGAAGATATAGAAAGATCTATTGAACAATCGAAAAACTGGTCACGTCCCCTCCACCAGATCTTTTTATAGGAAAAAACTGGTATCACGCCATCCGCAAAACACAACTTTGAAAAAAGTCTTCACACCGTGAATCCTGCTGACACGGCGATCACCATAGGCTACCCAACACCGGGCTAGCCAGCTAAGTCAGCAATCCGATCGAGATGCCACTCCAGATCGCCGAAAAGTCGAGTTATTACTGTAAGTCGTTTGAAGTAATGTCCGGCAACATAATCATCTGTCATAGCAATGCCACCATGTAATTGGATCGCTTCCCGACCTACCAAAGTACCCGCTTTACCGATCTGCGCTTTGATCGCAGAAACTGCTTGTTGACGTTCAACCTCATTGGCACTATCAACATCAGCCATGTAAACAGAGTTTAGCGAACGGCACTCTTCCAAAGCCACAAACATGTCAACCAATCGATGTTGAATGACTTGAAACTTTCCGATTGGTTGCCCAAATTGCTCTCGAGTTTTGCTATATGCTAGCGTTGTCTCGTATAGCACCCTCATGATTCCCACTGCCTCAGCACAAATTGCTGCTGTTGCCCTGTCAATGACACGTGCTAAAGTTGCATAGGCTTGGCCCTGGACACCCAACAAACTGGTGTCATCAAGACTAACGCCTTCCAAGGATATTTCTGCCGCACGAGAACCATCGTGAGTGGCATAACCCCGCACCGAGACACCTAGACAATCGGCGGGAACCAAAAAGAGAGAAATACCGTCCTTATCATAAGGTGCCCCGCTCGTTCTCGCCGAAACAACGAAGGCATCCGCACTATCGCCGTTAAAGACCAAACTCTTTTCACCCGTGAGTTTGAACCCGTTCTCATGCGGCGTCGCAACGGTAACCACATGGTTAACATCATAACGCGATTGCCGCTCCAAATATGCAAGACTGACAAAACGCTCACCTGAACTTATTGCCGGCAACCAGTCTTTACATATTGATTCATTGCCTGAAAGACTAATCGCGTCCGCAGCCATAGTGATACAAGATAAATAAGGCTCAATGACCAATCCGCCACCAAAGCCTTCCATCAAAATAGCAGTTTCTCGGCTTCCTGCACCAAAACCTCCGTAGCTCTCTGGTATTGTTAAGCCCAACCACCCCAATTCTGCGAATCGTGCCCAGATTTCTTTGCTATAACCTAAATCGCTACAGGCTGCAGTCAAACGTTGAGAAATCGGGTAGTCACGTTCGATAAATCGCTCAACCGACTCTCTCAGCAAACGTTCTTCATCTGTGGTCTCAAATCCAAGCATGCCTGTGTCTCCCTATAAGCCGAGTACAACTTTAGCAATGATGTTCTTTTGAATCTCATTGGAGCCGCCATATATGGAAACTTTACGTCGGTTGAAGTAAGTCGGTGCCGCGATCGCTGCGTCATCTGCCCCAATTGGCGTTTGGTTCGTCGCAGGGATTTCCGTCTCTGAAACTTGTGGAAGCATGTAGTTACCCACCACCTCCACCATCAACTCAGTTAGATACTGGTCGAGTTCCGACCCACGGATTTTGATAAATGATGCCTCTGATCCAGGGGGTTCGCCAGAGGCACTAGCAGCAAGACCACGCAACTCAGTCGCTTCTAATGTTCTGATTTGAACTTCCGCATCAGCAAGTTTCTGGCGAAAACGACGGTCGGTAATCAGTGGTTTACCGTAATGTTGTTCTTCGGATGCAATTTGGCGTAAACGGTTCAGTCGCCTTTTATTTCGAGGAGTCTCCCCGAAAGTTGACCGTTCATAGCCAAGCAAAAACTTTGCGTACGTCCAACCCTTATCTTGCTCACCGATGAGGTTCTCTGCCGGGACTCTGACTGAGTCGAAGAAAACCTGATTTACCTCATGCCCTCCTTCCATAGTAATAATAGGCTCAACGGTAACACCGGGACTTTTCATATCAAACAGGAGAAATGAAATTCCTTCTTGTTTCTTACCTGAAGAATTAGTGCGTACCAAACAAAAAATCCAATCTGCCCAATGACCGTGAGTCGTCCAAGTTTTTTGTCCATTAACAATGTACTCATCACCTTCTAGGACTGCTTTCGTTTGGAGACTTGCGAGGTCAGAGCCTGAATTGGGCTCAGAGTACCCTTGACACCAAAACACATC
>PBDA01000044.1 GCA_002718345.1 Rhodospirillaceae bacterium | reverse complement strand
TTCTTAGCCTTCTTGCGAGTAGCTTTTTTCTTAGCCTTCTTGCGAGTAGCTTTTTTCTTAGCTTTCTTGCGAGTAGCTTTTTTCTTAGCCTTCTTGCGCGCTACCTTCTTTTTGGTTACGCGTTTCTTCGATACCTTGCGTCGCACAGTCTTGCGCTTCGCTGATACCTTCTTCCGCTTTTTAGAAGCAGGTCTCTTAGCCATGAACAGTCTCCGATCGGGTTAACCGCGCTGAGTATATATAAAAAAGAACTAATAATTCCAGCATGTTTGTGTTTTTAATTAATCTAAGAATTCTTTTATAAAAAAAGTAAACATAAACTAAATCAAACAATGTGTTCTAAGTTGTTATGCAATTGCTTTAAATAACTATAACTCAGTCATCAGAATGCTCTAGACTTAAAATAAAAGACCACTCATCATTACTAACTTCTGTTATTGAAAGTCGATTGCCACGTCGCAATAAAGTTAAATCTTTCAATTGGTCATCGCTGTACTTGCGCAATTCACTTAAAGTAATAGTTCGTTTTAATTTACGCTCATAGCTGATATCCACCATGAACCACCGAGGATTTTGAGGGTCACTTTTTTGGTCGTAGTGTTTGTCTTGTGGATCATAAGCTGTATGGTCTGGGTAAGCCTCCTTTATTATTCTGGCAATGCCAATAATTCCTGGTTCCGCGCAGTTTGAATGGTAAAAAAACACTAAATCATCTTTTTTCATCTTATCGCGCATAAAGTTTCTGGCTTGATAGTTGCGCACACCATCCCAGTGCGTTTTTCGGCTGGGAGATTTCCGCAGATCCTCAAAGCTAAAATCGTTAGGCTCTGACTTCATAAGCCAATAGTTCATTATCTGTTCCTTATGTTTTAAATCTATAAAATCCCAGTTCAGTCACTGCGCCCCACAGAGGAATATCCCACGCCTTTCGTTCAAGTTTTTGCACTTTCTGAAATTCATATCCAACCCCAATGATTTTTGGTTTGCGCAAAAGTTTTTTTGGTGCTAGAAAATCAAAACAGCGATCATAATATCCTGCACCCATCCCAATTCTTGTGCCACAGGAATCAAAAGCAACCATTGGTGTTAGAACAACATCCAATTTTTGTGGGTCTATAAAAATTTGATCTAGTGGTTCCTGAATGCCCAGTTTATTTGTACGCAATTTAGAGTCTTCATTTAGTTGCGCAAAGCGTAAGGTATTTTGGCAAATAATTGGCGCGAAAATCAGAGTTCCTCGTTGTCGTGCTTCTCGGATTGCATTTTCGAGGTTGGGTTCTCCATCTATGGTCAAGTAAATAGCTAGTCGGCGTGCTTTACGAACTAATGCTATTTCCTCTATTTGATTCAATAGTTTTTTTTCCGAGTTATATCTTTGCGACTTAGAGATTGCTCGGCGTTTTGCGCGAATCTTTTGTCTCAGGTTATCTAAATCAGTTTCGTTTTTAAATGAATTACCGTGCACGTCTGATCAACAATTTTTTTCAAGTTAAGTTTAGTGACGGTGCTCCCCGATAGTGCCGTCATAGTTGGTTGCTCTCGAACCAGAGCAATAGGTGGGGTAAGCCGTGGCAGTTGCAGGCTCTCTGGCAAAGCCAGATCTGCACAACGCTACCGACAGAACACAACCCCAAGATCAAAAATTAGGGTCGAAAGACTATCCAGCCTATATCGAACACCGCAGGGAGCACCTAAAACTAAAAGCTCAGCTGTTTAGCCGATGGGCCAAGAGCAGAGTCTAATCTATCGCTCATTGCTTTAACTCTCAGATCTACAATCTCTTTGAGTTCCTTCTCATCTCCTTGTCTCTTAAGAAGCTCATTAGCCATATTCAATGCTGCCATTACTGCTACACGATCCAAGCCAACCACTTTCCCGTGATCCCTAATTTCGCGCATGTTTTTATTAAGTAACTCAGCTGCTGCCATTAAATCTGCTTTTTCTTCTGCAGGACAAGAAACTTGGTATTCCTTTTCTAGGATACGGATAGTTACGTGGGCGAACATTTCACTCACTGTGTTTGCTCCATTGATTTAAGGCGGGTAATCATTGCTTCTACTCGAGCACGTACCTGCTCATTTTTTTGTAATAGTGTTGCTCGTTCCTCAATTAGAGAGTCTTGCCTTTGCTTTAGAGAGTTATTTTCTTCTTGTAGTTGACGGCAAATGACAACTAATTCATCCAGCCTTTTCTCCAATCTTTGGAGTTCAGCGTCGAAGCGTTCGTTTGTATCGTAGGAGTCCATTTACGCACTATAGAGTGGTGAGGCTTTAGGGGTCAATAATGTTCTTCAGGGTGGTAGCATTGGATGCTTATTTTTCAAGGTGAGATTTGAATTGAACAGCAAGCTTGCAGAATACGCTATTTTAAGTGCGGCCGTGGAAAGTTTGCAGCTATCTATAGATATCTCTGAGCTTCACGGCGGCATTTGTGGTTTGCTATGTTCGGCAGGTTCATCTGCTGCTGCATCATGGGTAGATGATTGCTTAAAAGAAACTAGTAAAATAGATAATGTGTCTCAATCTGTGCGAGAACAAATACGTGAATTGGAACTACAATCCTTGCGCATTCTTCAAGGTAATGAGGTAGATTTCTATCCATTGATACCTGATGACGATAGTGCGTTGCAGGAGCAAGTTGTCGCTTTGTCTCTATGGTGCCATGGGTTCATTGTTGGATTGGGATTAGGTGGGATTTCATTCGATAAGTCTATATCCGAAGGTTCTAAGATTGAGAATTTAGAGGAAATTATTGGTGATTTTTCGGAGATTAGCCGAGCATGTGTTGATGAAGGTGAGTTTGAAGTTGAAAGTGATGCAGGTTTTGCTTTCAATGAATTGGTTGAATATGTTCGAGTAAGTGTTCAAATTATATTTGAGGAGCTAGAAGTAGCGCGTTTTGCAGTGCCTGATCCCGCAATGCGTATTCATTAAAATATCAATGCATCCCCAAGAGTTCAAAAAACGCAGACAAGCTTTAATGGATCTTATAGGTATGGGCGGAATAGCAGTTCTGCCTGCCGCTACTCAGCGTGTACGCAGTCGAGATGTAACACATTCCTACCGTCAAGACAGTGATTTTTACTATTTAACAGGGTTTTGTGAGCCTGAGGCTGTAGCTGTATTAATCCCTGGTCGTAGTCAAGGGGAATTCATAATTTTCTGCAGAGAGAGGAATAGAGAACGTGAGATGTGGGATGGAATACGCGCAGGACCTGAGGGCGTTGTCGATGAATTTGGTGCAGATGATGCTTTTCCTGTAGATGATATAGATGACATTTTGCCTGGACTTCTCGAACAGAATGAGCGTGTTTACTACTCTATGGGGATTTCACAGGAGTTTGATCAGCGGTTTTTGGGTTGGATGAACCTCCTTCATTCCAGACGTCAGAGTGGGCATGCACCGGATGAGCTAATTACTTTAGATCATCTTATACATGAAATGCGCTTATTTAAGAGTGCCCGTGAAGTACGAGTAATGAAGCGTTCAGCTCGTATAGCAGAAGCAGCTCACTTTCGCGCTATGAGTGCTTGCAGACCTGAAATAAAGGAATATGAATTAGCAGCTGAGTTTTACTATGAGTTCGCGCGGCATGGTGCAGAATGTTCATACAGTCCCATAATAGCCTCTGGGTCTAATGCCTGTATTTTGCATTACACAAACAATGATGATGTTTTAAAGGCTGGTGACCTAGTTCTAATTGATGCTGGTTGTGAATATGAGTTTTATGCATCTGATATAACTCGTACGTTCCCAGTTAATGGAAAATTTAGTGCAGCCCAAAGAGAGCTTTACGAAATTGTTTATGAGGCAAACCGCGCAGCAACAAATCAGGTACAGCTCGGTAATCACTGGAATGATCCTCATGATGCAGCGTTAAAAGTTATTACACGAGGACTCAAAGATATTGGAATTCTTAGAGGAAGATTACCAACCTTACTGAAAAATCAGGCTTATCGACCATTTTTTATGCACAAAACGGGACATTGGTTGGGTATGGATGTTCATGATGTTGGCGATTACAAAGTTGCTGATCAGCCGCGCCTGTTGGAGGCCGGTATGGTTATGACCATAGAGCCGGGTATCTATGTACAGCCAGATACAAAAGGTATCTCAAAAAAGTGGAAAGGAATGGGCATTCGTTTGGAGGATGATGTGTACCTTTCTCGCGTTGGACCTGAGGTCTTATCTGATCTTTTGCCATCTAGCGCCGATGAAATAGAATCATTTATGGATGCTAGACATTGAGCAGTATAAACCTCAAATGTGACGTATTAATTGTTGGCGGAGGCCTGGTAGGCTCAACTCTTGCTTATGCGCTTGCCCAAGCAAAGATTTCAACAGTTTTATTGGAAGCGCATGATCCAGATTTTTTAGAACAACCAAGTTTTGATGATCGAGTCACAGCGTTGGCTAATGGTAGTCAGCGAATCTTTCAGGGTCTTGGGTTATGGGATGCACTTAAGGAGGTGGTTGAGCCTATTAAGTCTATTCATATATCTGAACGTGGTTGTTTTGGAACATCAAAAATAATTGCTGAGGAAGAAGGTGTCTCAGCATTAGGGTACACGATTGAAAACCGGGTATTAGGTGACAAAGTTTGGTCACAGTTATCAGAATTTAATTCCCTGACCTGTTTAGCTCCAGCAAAGCTAGATTGCCTGAGTATTGTTAATGACGCTGTTACAGCTGGAGTTAAAACAAAATCTGGTCGCTGTAAGGTGCAAGCTAAATTAGTCGTTGCTGCTGATGGAGTTAGGTCGAAAGTTCGTGAAGAAATGGGTATTTCGGTTCAAGAGTATACTTATGAACAGCATGCAATTATTTTCAACTGCCAAACTGAAATTATGCATCACGGCCAAGCATTTGAGCGCTTTACGTCGAATGGCCCCCTAGCTTTTTTGCCTCTTCGTAGAGATCGGATGGGTGTTGTTTGGACACTTGACCCTAAACAGGCAGAAAAAGTTATTAGCTTGGATAACAAACAGTTTGCTCTGGAATTGAAAAGTGTCTTTGGAAGTCGTTTGGGCAGAATAAATCGCATAGGTTCTCGGGCAACTTATCCTCTAAAAAGGGTCCGTAGTGATGTTTTGACAGCACGTCGGTCTGTGTTATTAGGCAATGCTGCTTTAAGCTTGCATCCTGTTGCAGGGCAGGGCTTTAATTTGGCTCTAAGAGATATTGCAGCAATTGCAGAGCTTCTTGCAGATACTAACCATGCTGATAGTAAAGCTGACTTGGGCAATGATGAGCTTCTGGCTTGTTATCAGGCGTCACGGTTAGCAGATCAGCGTCGTGTTTCGCAATTTACTCATGGTTTAGTGAGACTATTTGGTTATAACTCAGGACTGCTCGCTATGACTCGTGGGCTTGGATTAATGACGTTTGATTTGCTTCCAGGCGCAAAAGCTACGCTTGCGCGTCAAACGATGGGATTGAATGGACGGTTGTCTAGGCTATCTCGTGGTCTACCTCTAAGCTCTTGAACATCACACAACATCCCTCAGTAGTTATCGTTGGTGGTGGGCCTGTAGGTTTATGTATGGCGGCGTTATTAGCCTCATGTTCGAGGTTTGAAGAAATTAAGGTACATCTTTTTGATTCTGGCGATGTCCCGATTTGGATGGCAGATAAAACTGATTTGCGGGTTTATGCACTATCCCGAGTTTCTCAAAATATTTTAAGTGGTCTTGGTGTTTGGAATTCCATAGTTGATTGTAGGGCATCTTCTTATGAGCGAATGCATGTGTGGCAGGGAGAATATGACTCCCGCGTAGGTTCATTAACATTTGATAGCGCAGAAATAGGCGAACCTGATTTAGGTCACATTGTAGAAAATAATCTACTTCGGAGTGTGTTAATAGAATCAGCAAAAAATTACGGCGTAAAAATTTCTTTCAACACAGAGTTAGATGAAATTGATGTTAATGATGAAAGAGTTCAGATAGTAACTTCAAAGGGTGAAACTTTATCAGCAGCCGTTTTAATTGCCGCTGACGGCAGTGATTCAACTGTACGTGATGAGCTTGGAATTCCTGTCACTAATATCCCATACGAGCAACGGGCAATAGTTACGCATGTATCAACTGAGTATTCTCATATGGCAACGGCTTGGCAACGGTTTTTACCTCAGGGACCTCTAGCATTTTTGCCATTAAAAGATGGCTGTAGTTCTGTTGTTTGGTCTACAGACGCTCATCATGCAAAAACTCTATGTAAGATCGAACAAACTAAATTTATAACTGAACTTCAACATGCAAGTGGTGGGGTCCTTGGGCAAATAAGCCTAGAATCCAATAGTGCCAGTTTTCCGATCCAAGCATCTTATGCGAGTCGGTATTGTGGAAACAGGACGGTTCTTCTCGGTGATGCTGCACACACAATACACCCTCTTGCCGGACAGGGTATGAATCTTGGCCTGATGGATGCAGCTGTTCTAGCTGAAGTGCTTATAGAAGCACAGAAAAAAAGAGAAGATATAGGTGATTATCGTGTTTTGCGTCGTTATGAACGCAATAGAAAAGGTGATAATTTAAAGATGCTTTTTGCGCTTGATGCGCTCCACAGACTTTTTGGTATTTCTGGGAAAATTGCACCGTCAATTAGATCAATAGGACTAAGCGCGGTTGATGCCATGCCATTTGCAAAATCTATGATAATGCGTCAGGCCTTTGGTTATAGAGCACAAAGCTCAAGAACGGTATTGTATTCTGCGTAGGCGAGAGTGCTTAAGATTAGTAATATATGTCTAGGAAATCACTGCACACAAGTGAAATTGGGCTGATCGATGAATTAGGAGATAAACATTTATTTATTTATAAATAAAGTTTTCTGGTCATAGAGGTAGTTAGGCCCATACAATTATATGTATGAAAGCAATTCAATTAATTCCAATCATCATGATGATGGTTGTTGGAAGTCTTGGAGCCCAGGATTTTTCCTGGAATACAACCTTAGATCAAATATCATCGGGTGTTGTATCAATTCAGGTAGATAGCACCCGAGCATTTGATACAGAACGAAATCAATCTAGTCAGGCAACTGGTTTTGTTGTTGATGCTAAGCAAGGTTTGATATTAACAAATCGGCATGTTGTTACGCCGGGGCCAGTTGTTGCCCAAGCTATATTCTTAAATCAAGAAGAAGTAGATCTTGTTCCTGTGTATCGAGATCCCGTGCACGATTTTGGGTTCTTCAAGTTTGACCCTGAGGATCTAAGGTTTATAGAACCCAGTGAACTTGAGTTAGTGCCTTCAGCTGCGCACATTGGTCGCGATATTAGAGTTATTGGGAATGATGCAGGAGAACAGCTATCTATTCTTGCAGGGACCATTGCCCGCTTGGATCGCCAAGCTCCCAATTATGGTCGTGGCAACTACAATGATTTTAATACTTTTTATTTTCAAGCAGCATCTGGCACATCTGGGGGATCTTCTGGGTCTCCAGTTGTGGATATCCAGGGTAGGGTCTTAGCTTTGAATGCTGGTGCTAATACACAGGCCGCCTCTAGTTTTTTTCTACCGCTCAATCGTGTAAGTAGGGCTTTAAAGCTTTTGCAAGAAGGGCAGCATGTATCACGGGGAACTCTTCAAACGGAATTTGTTCATAAGCCTTATGCAGAACTTCGTCGTTTAGGTCTAACGAATGAATCTGAGGAAATGATGCGAGAGGCATTTCCTGAACAGAATGGATTGTTGGTAGTCGAACAAGTAATTCCTGGTGCCGGTGCTGCTGATTTCCTTCAGCCAGGGGATATAGTCATAAGTCTTAATCATGATTTGATGGCCAGTTTTGTTCCACTGGCTGAAAAATTGGATGATGGTGTTGGCGAGCAGGTGATTGTTGAGATCGAACGAGGTGGTGTCTTAATGAGACAGTCACTGTTAGTAGATGATCTGCACCAGATCACCTCTGATGAATTCATAGAATTTGGTGAAGGAATATTTCACACGCTGTCATATCAGCAAGCACGACATTTTAATCGACCAGTTTCTGGGGTCTATGTTGCCAGTCCAGGCTATGTTTTTGGTTCTTCAGCGATACCGCGAGCTAGCTTGATCACAAGTATTGATGGCAAACGCATGGAAACTTTGGATGACTTTCAGCAAGTAATAGAATCCATTCCTGAAGGGCAAAGACTGAGTGTACGGTTTGCTCAATTCGATGATCCAAGGACCGAGCGTCAGCGATCTGTAAGAAATAGTCGAAGCTGGTTTCCAGCCCAACGGTGTATTCGTGATGATGAATCTGGTTTGTGGCCGTGTGAAGCTATTGCTGATGGACCACCTACTGAAAAATTTCCTGTTGGAACGACAACATTTCCATTACGTGGGGATAGTCATGTTCAGCGGATAACGCCATCTTTAGTGCTGGTAAATTTTGATATGCCTTACACTGTTTCTGGGGTTTCTGATCGTCATTATTACGGTACTGGCATAATTGCCGATGCCGAGAGGGGTTGGGTTGTTGTAGATCGCAATACAGTACCGGTCGCTTTGGGGGATGTTCGCATAACCTTTGCGGGTTCGCTGGAGATACCAGGTAGAGTTGAATACATTCATCCTCTGCATAACTTGGCAGTAGTTTCTTACGATCCTAAGTTAATTGGAGATACGCCAGTACAAACAGCCAACTTTTCAAGTGACGAGGTACAACCAGGTGATGCGATAGAGGTTGTTGGATTGAAAGCTGACCATACACTAGTATCTCAACCAAGTGATGTTCGGGCTGTTAGAGCGGCAAACCTGCCTTTATCAAGAACCCTCCGATTTAGAGACTACAATCTTGAAGCAATTGAATTAGTCAATGGGCCTGATGAATTTGATGGTGTCATTATTGATGCCGCCGCTCGGGTAAAAGCACTTTGGGCAAGTTTTGCATATCAGCAGGGTCGTGATTTTCGGCAAATCAATATGGGAATTCCATCCTATTTGATAGTCAATATGATTGAGCATATGAAGGCAAATGAGTCGTTGTATTCACTAGAAGTGGAGTGGGGATTAATGCCGTTGGCATCTGCTCGTAATTTTGGGTTACCGGAGAACTGGGTTAAACGTTATGAAGCGCATAGTCCTCAAAGACGTCAAGTACTTGCTGTATCGAGTGCTGTTGCAGGCTCACCAGCGGCCGAGTTTTTTCGAGCAGGAGATATCCTTCTTAGTGTGAACGGTAAAGTCTGGAATACATTTAGAGAAATAGAAGGTGCCTCCCAAAGCACTGAAGTAGAAGTTACTGTATACCGTGATGGCCAAGAGCTCACTAAGCGAGTTGAGACTGTTGCTCTAGATGGCGAGGGAATTAATCGAGTTGTGTCTTGGGCTGGAGCTTTGCTACAGGCACCCCATCGAGCAGTTTCAGTACAAAGGGGGATAGAGGCAGAGGGAGTTTATGTATCTCATTTTGGGCTCGGTTCTCCAGCAAGTCGTTCTGGCCTATATGCTGGGAGGAGAATAATGGGTGTTAACGGACAACTCACACCAGATTTAAATAGTTTTCTTGCCTCTGTGAGTGGTCTTGGTGATAGAGATTCAGTTCGATTAAATACCGTTACCTGGAATAATGCTTCAGAGGTTATTACCTTAACACTTGATAAGCGTTATTGGCCTAGCTATGAATTAGTTAGAGATGGTTCAGAGTGGCGACGCCAGGCTTTGGAATGAAATAGAAAAGTTGTATTTCTGCCTATAGATAGGTCATCTTAGTTATTGGTTAGTTGAATGACAAAAAAGTCGTGAACGTATTTTATTTAAAGATCGTATCTGGTGGACAAACTGGTGTTGATCAGGGAGCTTTGGCAGCAGCACTTAAGGCTAAAGTGCCATGCGGTGGTTGGTGTCCTTCGGGGCGACGATCCGAAGATGGAAAGATACCAGCTATTTTCCCTGTATGTGATTTGCCAAGCTCAAAATATGCGGATCGGACGTTGCAAAACGTTAGAGACACTGATGGTACATTAATTATTTTTTCTGGCTCTATTAGTGGTGGTACGGAGTTAACAAAAGAATTTTGTGATGCTGAATTAAAACCGTATCTTTTGATAGACGTATGTAAAATATCATGCACACAAATAACTCAAAAACTCATAAATTTTATTCACAGCTTTTCTATTTTAACTTTGAATGTTTCTGGACCACGCAGAAGTGAATGGCCAAATGCTTATAACTGCGCATTTAGGGTAATAACCAATCTCTTTGGAAAAATGAATTCATTTTAGGATGATGCAATAATATTTAAGATTCTCGAGGATTATTTATTCAGCGCTGCAGTGAATTGATTAAAATCTGTAATTGGCGCCTTGCAATTTGTGCCTTGGCAAATATATGCAACTATTTCACCTCTTGGTTTTCTCTGGGCGAGAAATTCCGGCAGGTTTGTTTCTTCACTGGAAATCGCAAAGCTTTTTCTGCGGGGCTGGTATCCAGTACTAACATATTGCTTCCATTTATTTAATTTATGTCCTTGTGTGCCTCGAATAATGATTAGTTCAGGAGGGTGTACCAAAGATTGTAATGCTTCTAACATAGAGCCATGAGCTTCAGGGTATGTTTTTAATGCAGAGCTAGAAGCTTCTAGAGCTCTTTTAGCAGCAGCAATAAAATCAAGATCTCCAAGCAAGTGACCTAAAATAATAAAATTTTGTGCAGAAATGCCATTTCCAGATGGCATTGCTTCATCCGCAAGTTGTTTCGGTCTATGAATCAAATTTTCATGGTCATGAGATGTGAAAAAGAACCCACCATCTGCATCTTCGAATTGTTCAAGTACTACCTTCATTAGCGAATATGTCAGCGCTAAATCCTCTGACCGCCACCGATACTGCAAAAGCTCTATTAAACCTGCTGCAAGAAAAGCGTAATCGTCCAGATAAGCGGGGAAACGGGCTTTTCCATCTTTGTATACTGCTAAAAGCCTACCATTTTTCCAGAGACGTGACCGTATGAAATCAACTGCATCGGTGGCAGATTGAGCTAGATCTGGACGATCAAGGTTACGAGCCGCTCGTGCCATTGCCTTTATTGTGAGACCATTCCATGAGACTAATATCTTTTTGTCTTTTTGAGGCGCTATCCTTTGCTCCCGAGCAGATAACAATTTTGCCTTACCCGACTCAAGTTTTTTATTAATTTGATTTTTAGGTAGAGAGGTTTTTATTTCCTGCAAAGGTATGCTTTTTTGAAGATGCCATGTTTTTTGTTCAAAGTTAGGCTGATTTGTTAGCCCAAAATATTTACTGGCGATTAAGTGCTCGTCCTCATTCAGTACATCTTTTACTTGATTCTGGGTCCAAACATAATATTTTCCTTCTTCACCTTCAGAGTCGGCATCAATAGCAGAATAATATCCACCTTTTTCGTCCTGCATATCATCAATAATCCAATCAGCAGTTTCTATGGCAATCTGTTTGAATAGGATTTCATCAGTTGCAGCATGTGCATCCGAATAAGATGAAAGTAATGTTGCATTGTCATAGAGCATTTTTTCAAAATGAGGAATAGACCAGTGCTGATCTACTGAATATCGAAAAAATCCTCCTTTGAGGTGATCATAAAGCCCGCCTTCCCCCATGCGTTTAAGTGTTAGGGAAGCCATGAATAATGACTGAAGATCAGGAGGCTCTTTTTTTGCAGATTTTTCCCATGCTGCTAGTAGTGAATTGATATGTGTAGGATGTGGAAATTTTGGAGCACTACCAAAACCGCCATATTTATCATCAAAGATAGATTCTAGCTTTCTCCTTGCCTCTTTAAGAGGTTCAAGTGTGAGCTTGCTGCTTTTCTCCGTCTGATCGAGACGTTGTAAGGCTTTTTGTAGTTCTTGTCCTTGTTTTTTTATGTTTATTGCGTTGCTTTGGTAATAAGTTTCTACTCGTTCTAGAATTTGTTTGAATAATTCGCGTGGAAAGTAAGTGCCAGTGAAGATTGGTAATTGATTAGGGGTTAAAAATACAGTTAACGGCCATCCGCCGGGCGCACGCGCCATTAATTGATGGGCTGTTTGATAGACCTTATCAATATCGGGGCGCTCTTCTCGGTCTACCTTTATATTGATGAATAAATCATTCATTAGCGTTGCCGTTGCTTTGTCTTCAAAAGATTCATGTGCCATTACATGGCACCAATGGCATGCTGAATAACCTATGGAGAGCAGAATTGGCTTGTTTTTTTGGAAAGCAAGCTGAAGTGAATCTTCATTCCATGCAAACCAGTCAACAGGGTTCTCCGCATGTTGAAGAAGGTAGGGACTTGTTTCTTTTGAAAGTTTGTTAGGCATAGTCGGACTATAGCAGTTACTTGACTGGCCTCGGAGTGAGAGCGCGATTAAAATGAAGGTACGTGATTCAATATCCTGACATTGATCCAATAGCATTCGGTCTCGGACCCCTTCAGGTCCGATGGTATGGGTTAATGTATTTAATAGGGTTTGCTTTAGCCTGGTTTGGCTTAAGGGCGCGGGCAAGACGTGTTGATAGCCCTATCCAACCTGCTGAAGTAGATGACTTGATTTTTTACGTGGCCTTAGGCGTTATTCTGGGTGGACGTGTTGGGTACATGTTCTTCTATAACACAGCTACACTAATTCAGAATCCATTGTCACTTTTTCGAGTTTGGGAAGGTGGTATGTCTTTTCATGGGGGATTGATAGGCGTTTCTGTTTCAATGTTCTTGTATGCTAAGCAGTTGCAGATACCTTTTTTTTCAGTGACTGATTTTATTGCGCCTTGGGTGCCTCCTGGGTTGGGCTTGGGTAGAATTGGAAACTTTATTAACGGAGAACTTTGGGGGGGGCAAACTCATCCAGAGGCTATATATGCTGTATGGGTAAATGGGGTGCCTAGACATGCGAGTCAACTTTACGAGGCTTTTCTAGAGGGCCTAGTATTGTTCCTTATCCTTTGGTGGTATTCACGTACCGCAAGGCCTGTTATGGCTGTAACAGGCCTTTTCTTACTTTGTTATGGAATATTTCGAAGTGCGGTGGAGTTTGTTCGTCTACCTGATGTCCATCTGAATATGGCAGCTGATGGATATTTGGCTTTTGGTTGGCTGACTATGGGTCAGGTTCTTTCCGCCCCGATGATTGTTATTGGTGGAGTTATATTGATAGTTGCACACAAAAGTAAAGCTCAAAATCAACAATCCTAACTATGAAACAATACTTAAAACTACTAAAAAAAATTAGAGATGAAGGTGTGGAGAAAATGGACCGCACTGGCATTGGCACATTAAGTATTTTTGGCCATCAACTTCGTTGTGACTTAAGCGAAGGCTTCCCAATATTAACAACTAAAAGGTTGCATTTTCCCTCCATTATCCATGAGTTACTGTGGTTTTTGCGTGGCGATACAAATATTAAGTATCTAAATGATAAAGGTGTTCGGATTTGGAACGAATGGGCTGATGAAAATGGAGATTTAGGACCAATATATGGAACTCAGTGGAGAGCGTGGCCAACTTCAGATGGGGAAGTAATTGATCAAATACAAAAAGCTATAGACCTTATCCAGAATGACCCCGATTCCAGGCGTATTCTAATTAATGCATGGAATGTTGGAGATCTTGAAAAAATGGCCCTTACACCATGTCATGCTTTATTTCAGTTTTATGTATCAAAAGGTAGGTTGTCATGTCAGCTATACCAGAGGAGCGCAGATGTTTTTCTTGGAGTGCCATTTAACATTGCTTCGTACGCACTTCTTACTGAAATGCTGGCACAGCAGGCAAATCTTGAGCCAGGTGAATTTATATGGACGGGCGGTGATTGCCACCTCTATCTAAATCATCTGAATCAGGCCGACGAACAGTTAAGCCGACAGCCCTTAGCTCTGCCACGATTGAAAATAAATTGTCGACCTAGTTCTATTTTCAACTATAAGTATGAGGATTTTGAGCTTGTTGATTACCAAGCTCACTCCAATATTAAGGCTAAGGTTGCTGTTTGAGTCTCACGAGTGGCTTGGATGCAAATGAGTCGTAGTTTACAGAACAATCAAGATTTTACTTGGGGAAGGTAGGTTTTATGTTAATGCATCCTCATCACATAGCACTGTTATAGGGTTTCCGGGCGGGTCTATTGGAACTGCAGTCAGTTGTCGTCCCCATACGCAACCACTATCAAGGCATGTGCAGTTTTGAAATCTAGCTAACCCAAGAGATGCCCAGTGACCAAAGTATATATGTGTTTTGTAATTTTCAGGCCGCACGAACTCGTACCATGGTTTTACAATTTTCTGATGAGTTCTAGGAGGGCCTTTATGCGTAAAGTCTAGAGTACCATCGCTGTAACAATAACGGATGCGCGTAAAAGCGTTTATGCTGAAACGTCGCCGTTCTTGTTTTGTTAATGATGGGCCCCATGTAGCAGGGTTATTTCCATACATTTCTTTCAGGTTGTTTTTCCAAGACACACTTGTAAGCATTGTTGTCAGATCATTTGCATGATCTTTTGCTTGCTCAAGAGACCAGCAAGGGGGGATCCCTGCATGTACTAATGCCCGATCATTTTTTTTATCATAGTGTAAAAGAGGACGATGTCTTAACCAGTGAATGATTGACTCCGAGTCTGAGGCTTTTAAAACCTCCTCAAATGTATCGTCTGTATTTGGCTGACGAACTCCAGCGAAAATTGCTAGCAAATGCAAATCATGATTGCCCAGCACAGCGGTAACATTATCTTCCATCTTGATGAGACGCCTAAGGACACCCAGCGAATCGGGTCCTCGGTTTACAAAATCACCAGCTAACCATAAAAAATCATTGGTATGATCAAAAGATATTTTCTCAAGAAGATTATCGAATGATTGGGCGCACCCTTGAATATCTCCAATCGCATATATGGTCACTATTCTTAACTCTCGCTAGAAAATTTATCTAATTTAAATTCAGCAAGTTTGCCAAATTCTTCAGGAGAAACTCTTTCTGGGCGCGTATTTGGGTCAATACCTACTGAAGTGATTTGTTCCTGACTTAACCAGCCTCGCAAAGAATTCCTGAGTGTTTTTCGACGCATAGAGAAAGCTCGGGATACTAACGCTGAGAAATTTTTTTCATGTTTGAGAGGGAAACGAGGATTAATTCGTGGTTTTAACCTAAGCACCGTTGATTTGACTTTAGGAGGAGGATTGAATGCACCAGGACCAACGTTAAAACATGTTTCCGCATCAATCCACGGAGATAACATAACCGTCAACCTTCCGTAATCCTTCCCCCCCGGTTTTGCTGTTATTCTGGTAGCAACTTCTTTTTGTAACATGACATGGATATCTTTTATTACTGCTCGGTAATTCAATAGATGAAAAAGCAAAGGAGTCGAAATGTTGTAGGGTAGGTTACCTACAACACGCAAGGAATTTGACCTGTTTGTTAGTAATTGAAAATTAATTTTTAATGCATCATCGTTATGTATCACCAATCGATTTTTGTCGTTTACGGTTTTCATTAAATGTTCTGTCATGCGCTTATCTAACTCAATAACTTGGATTGTTTTGACAGTTCTAAGTAACGGCAATGTCAGGGCACCAAGACCGCAGCCTATTTCTACCATTTTATCTTTAGGGTCTGGGGCAATAGCTTTTATTAGTTTTCCTATAATGCCGGGGTCATGCAAAAAATGCTGACCCAGGCTTTTTCTGGGCTCAAGTGTTAATGGCATCTGTTTACCAGATTAATTGCTAGCTCTATTGCCTTTAATAGACTGTTTTCCTTAGCATAGCCAGTCCCAGCAAGGTCTAGTGCAGTCCCGTGATCTACAGAGGTTCGAATTATGGGTAGTCCTAAAGTTACATTAACCGTATTTCCGAAGGAAAGTGCTTTTATAACTGGTAGCCCTTGATCATGGTACATTGCAAGTACAACATCTGATTGTTTAAGGTAATCGTTCCTAAATGCCGTGTCCGCTGGTACTGGGCCAAACAAATTAATACCACGTTCACACAAACTTTTAAGAATAGGTTTCATGATAATTGTTTCTTGACTACCCAACTTGCCGTTTTCACCTGCATGCGGGTTTAAGCCAAGAACCATTATTCGAGGAGATTTGATTAAAAACTGCGATTTCAAGTCATGGTCCAAAATGGTAATTATTTCTTCTAGCAATTCTTCTGTTATTGCGGCTGAAACCTTTTCAAGTGGTAAGTGAGTGGTTGCAAGTGCAACTTTAAGGGAGTCTGATACGAGCATCATTACAGGTCGACTACTATATGTTTGTTTTGCAAGCCACTCAGTGTGCCCTGTAAACGGAATGCCAGCATCGACAATCGTGCTTTTTTGTACAGGAGCGGTTACTAATGCCGTCGTTGAATTATTACTGCATAAACGGGTAGCTGTTTCTAGCTGTTGAAGAACATAATGAGCATTTTGAGGGTTTGGTTTCCCTGCATCTACTGAAAGTTTCGTTTGAATAGGTAGAATTTGTAGAGAGCCTTCATTATGTTTTTTGGCTTTTGAAATGCTATCAATTACCTTGAGGGATATTTGCATTCCAAGATCTTTAATGCGTAGGCCGATGACATCGGGATCACCAAGAACTATAAGCCGTGCTGGCAGCTCATATGAACCTAACTTCCCGCAAATATCAGGGCCTATACCAGCAGGCTCTCCTGATGTAACTATGATTGTTGGGTAAGAAAGCTTCAATTCCTCAGACCCAAACTTAAGTACAGAAAAATTTGCTAAATTCGAACTTCGACGAAGGCTTCATCTCTAAGCCGACGTAGCCATAGAGCTTGTTCTTCCTCGGCCTTACTAGAGCGAATTTGTGCGACACATCTTTGTTCCTTAAGTTCTTCAGAGGTGTCATAGGATCTTGCTCCAAGAACCTCAGCTATATGCCATCCATATCTAGTCCTAAAAGGTTCGCTCAGTTCGTTCTCCTCGAGTTCCTGAATTACCTCAAGAAATTCGGGCACAAAGACATTTGGATCCACAAAGCCCATATCTCCACCATTTGCGCCAGCTGCTGGATCGTCAGAAACATTTTGAGCAACAGCAGCAAAGTCATCACCATTTAGTATTTGTTCGCGAATAGTACCTAAGCGTTGTTGAACTACCGTGTCATCCATAACCTCAGTAGGTTCTATAAGAATGTGACGGACATGTAATTGATCCACCATGACTGCTTGAGCTTGTGTGCCGCGTAAATCATTCAGTTTAACAATATGAAAACCACTGCCGCTTTGAATAGGGTCAGAATGTTCGCCAGGATTCATCAAAATAACTGTATCTGCAAACAAGGTTGGTAGTTGAGAGCCTTCTCGCCACCCTAGAGACCCACCGTCTAGTGCCGTTTGCGCATCTGAATGAGTTAGCGCAATATCTTCAAAGCTCTCGCCCGCCTGCAGTCTCTGGACTATTTCTGTCGCTTCGTCTCGAGCTTGATTAACCTCAGCACTTGTAGCTGTACCTGAGATTCCAATGAGAATATGTGAAATGTTGTACTCCAATTCCTGCGCTAGCTGTGTAGTACTGCGAGCTAGGCATAATTCCATTTCCCTTGGGGCCACAACGATCTCAGCCATTACTTCTCGTTGAAGCAGTTGTTCAACAATCATTTGATCGCGTGTTTCTTCTCGAAACATTGCATAGTTCATTCCTTCATCTGCTAAAGCAGCAGGCATTTGTTCTAGTGTCACACCATTTCGTTGAGCAATAGTAGTTAATGCTTGATTAAGAGCGCCATCCCCGACGGTTATCCCGTAACGTTGAGCTCGTTGCAGTTGTATTTGCTGAATAATAAGGCTTTCTAAGACCTGCTCTTCGATTATAGGTAGTGGTGCTATAGGCCTCCGCTGTGCCGGCGGAAGTTGCTCTTGACTGGCGAGAAGGCCCCCAACGACCATGCTCACTTTTTCGTTGAGCTCACTCCTTAAGACTACGCCTTGGTCTACAATAGCGGCAACACCATCTAGAAGCTCACCTGTTCCACCCAGTTCACGAGTTTGTGAAGTAGCTTCGTGAATCACTGTTAGTTGAATTATTAGAGTCGTTAATACTGGGATAATTTTTTTCATTGGTTTTTAAGGCATGTCGAATTGTTGGTAGCCAAGAATACCACGGTCTAGTAGTTCTTCAGGAGATTCGCTATCGTCTGTAAAACCTTTCAGTTGAAACTGAACAGTAAATGAACTGTCAGATTCGCCGGTTCTTCTGCTAATGTAGTGCTTTCCAACCAAGCGCAATCGCCAGCAGCAGGACTCATATTCCCAGCCAAGATATCTTTGAAGAGGTTTTCGGTCTAATAAAGAATAACTAGTTTGCCCGATTACACGCCAAGCCTGTCCTATTGGCCACACCACAGAGATATCACCTTGTTTCAAAAAGCCATGCTGGGATCGATATGCTAGGCCAAGTAATCTGTCAGACTCTGGTCTGTATTGTAGCCGTGTTTCAGAGCGGACTGTTTTGTTGGTCTCACTGTCCCACTGGTAATCTAAACCAAGACGCCAAGTAGAATTAAGATTAAGTGCTACTTCTGCAATATAATCAGAGTCGTTTTGGAGACTGGCTGGATATCCGGGCAAACTTACCTTTTGCCTGCGGAAGTGTCGTGTTCGTCCTAATGTTCCTGTAAGCGTTTCCGCACCGGTGTTGTTATTGATTAATCTTGTGGTAACCCCATAACTTAATCGATCAACATCCGCGATTCTATCTGGACCAACATAACGATATTTTCTAAAGAGTTGCACTAGGTTAAATGTTGGTTCAATGGTGTCAAACACCGGTAGGTTTGTTTGATCCTCGAAAGGTATATTTACATATAACAGCCTAGGTTCTATTGTTTGCAGCCAGTTTTTTTCCTTTCCTATTAACCGGTCCAAAGTCAGGCCTGCATCAATGCTAGCAACAGGTAGAGTTCTTGAAAATTCTGTATCTTTTTTAGTATTTTTCTCATTCAGCCAATAATTGGTTTGACGCAAGGCTAAGGCAGTTGTCAGAAACATCCCTGGCCGTTTCAAAGGGAAAGCAATCTCTTCATTTAAGTCCATTCGCCAACCAGTAGCTCCGATGGGCCGATCAAAATTAACTAGTTCATTGTCTGATTTGAAACGGAAGTGTCCTTTATTCCAACGACCCGAAAATACAAACTGAGGTACTCTTTTATATGGTTCATTTTGGTCATCAATCATAGGGTCAATGGTTTGAAATTGTTGCATTCTTGCTAGCAATGACCAATTTTCCCTACGATAACTAAGATCAATATGACGATCCAGGTGAGTTTGGCTGGCTACACTTAAGCTGTCTCCCAGATCTTCAAAATAGTTAACATCTGAAACATGTTGTGCGTTTGTTACTAGACGCCAGCCTGCTGCGAAGTTGGTTTCATGTTCGATATTTAAATAGCTTCGAGATAAATCCAGTATTGAATCTCTAGGCACATATTCAAAATCAACCTGTGCTTGGGATTTGGTTGATAAATAGCGAAATTCGGAAGTGATTTGCCCGCCGCGCTCCCGCATGTAGCGGGGTGTAATCGTCATGTCGTAGTTAGGCGCTAGGTTTAGGTAATATGGCATGGAAATATCAAGACCTGTTCTGTCTCTATTAGAGATATTAGGCGTTAATAGTCCGCTTTTACGTCGGTCATCAATGGGGAATGTCATGTACGGCGCTGCAAAAATTGGCACCCCTTTGAAATTTAATCGCACGCCTCGAGCTGTGCCAAAACCTTGGTCTATGTTCATGTCTAGCTCGCGTGCTAATAATTGCCAGTCAGGGAGAATTTCAGGGCAAGTTGTAAAGTCCACTTCGTTCAAAGAGATAGTATTGTCGTTCTCAATTGTTATTGTGCTTCCTGATCCGCGGGTGGTTCGATTAGTTAGTTCGAAAGCCCCTGCACTGAATGCAACAATTTGTTCTTGTGTATCAAATTCAGCATCGTTCCCATAAATAGTAACTTCTGTGTCTTGGTAGGTAACCGTTCCATGCACTTGGGCATCTTTTGTCTCAGTGTTGTATGTTGCGCTTTCAGCTGAAAGGCTCCTATTGCCATACTGAAAAATTACTTGATCAAAAAGTTCAAAGTTATTTTCATTTGTTAAATCTATTCCTCCCGTTGTTATTTGTAGGCGCTGGTCGTCTGCAGGCGTGCCAAACGTATTAAGGTTAGACGGTGGGGCAAGGAATTCAGGCAGGCACATTTGTTGCGCCGACGCTAAATGCGGCGCTAGTTGGACAAACCAAAAAAGAATAAAACTTTTGTTGAATACCACAAGTATCTGAGCAGCAAAGGCAGCTACAATGTCATAGTTTTTCTAAGTCTTCAATGAATTGGATAGGAAGTCAAAAGTATTAGTTGAACTAATCAAAACAGGTGTTTTAACTTTTTTCTTAGATTATTGAAGAAGAGTTTTATATGAAAGCAATGTTACTTGCAGCCGGAAAGGGTAAAAGAATGGGAGCATTGACCGCAACCTATCCCAAACCTCTTTTATCTCTTGGGACAGAGACGCTTATTCATAGACATTTGAGAAAACTTGCACAGTCTGGCATTACTGAGATCGTGATTAATATTTCTCATTGTGGCGACAAGCTCAGGCATTCAGTGGGGGATGTTACTGAGTGGGGCCAAAAAATTTCCTATAGTGATGAAGGGTCATCTCCTTTGGAGACAGCTGGGGGTATTGTTAAGGCTTTGCCGCTTCTTGGATCAGATCCATTCATAGTAATTAGCTCAGATATAGTTACTGACTTTGATTTTAAAATACTTCTCTCAAAAGAAAAATCAGGGTATCTGGTCCTTGTTCCTAATCCTGCTCATCATCAGATAGGCGATTTTGGAATGGAAATTACTGGAAAACTTACCAAACGTCCGCCTCTATATACTTACAGTGGTATTGCTTTGCTCGATGAGTCTTGTTTTCGGGGGTTTGTAAAAGATGTCATGCCATTGCGCAATGTATTTGATTCTGAGGTAGTTAAAGAGACTCTTCACGGGATTATTTATGATGGGTTTTGGAAAGATGTCGGTACCCCTGAAAGACTAGAGGATGCGCGTGATGCAGTAGCTTCATTAGAAAATCATTTCTATTAGTGCGTCATTGAATAGATGACATAATTAATTGCAAAACGGTAGGCCATGGCGGTCATCGGTTCTGGATAGCCTGGTGTGTCAGCATGTTCCCACGCATCACCAAGGTCCATATTAAAGTTAATTGCTACCATTAAACGATCTTCGTCATCATAAACTCCCCGCCAATAAGGCTTTACTCCACCTTTTTCCCATGTTTGTCCATTCATTAAGGGATAAATGCCAGGGATTTGTGTTCCTTTGTCTAGATCGTAAAGTACGTGCATAACTTCATCGGTTTCTGGAATTTCTATAATTGGGCGATCGGGGAAGATAAGCATCATAGAGTTGAGGAAACCTGCCCACTCTCTGGTGCCATGAAAATCATCCACCATTAGAAATCCACCCCTTAGCAGATATTCTCTCAGTTTCTCTGCTTGGGTCTGATTAAGCCGCCATGATCCAACCTCAACTGCATATAGCCAGGGAAAATTAAAAAGAGAATCATCTTCTAAAGTAATTCTGCGTCCTCCGCCCCCATCATGGCGACTTACTATTGCCCCATTTATTCGTGTCAGTCTTATCAGTCCTTGCATAAAATGGTGTTCAGCATGTGGCCAGTCAACACATTCATCACTTCCCCATCCGTAACCAAATCCAAGGCAATTTCCACCAGCGTACATGAGTCTTGAGAATTGAAATTCATGATTTGTTAATAGACTATCTGGTTGATAGTCTTGACTAAGAGCGGAATTATGACTGCCGCCTATTGCGATTAGAAGTATTGTTGCAAAGTTCCACATTGTTCTCATGTTATTTATAAGATAACACGGGTTGTATTTTTCCGGTTGGTGGAAGCTTGTTCAAAACTATTTGTTTAATGAAAAATGCTGACATTGCAGCACAACAAAGAGTTCCATGGTGATATCATCATGAGAAGAGCATATTGATAGTATCTTTACAAGTTTTGCTATTGTTTGTTTTATCAAGTCCACTTGAGAAAGAAGAATAAAAATTTTGTTTGAGTTCTTGTTTAAATACTCTCGCACAATATTTGAAAATAGCGAGTTTCTCTTTGCCCGAGATTGGCCTCTCTGGGCGTTGCTTGTTCTTATATTAATTACGACGATTGTAGTCGGTTATAGCCTCATAAAATATAAGCAAGCAATGAGTCTTGGTAGGTTATTTGTTTTGGGCTTTTTGCAAGTTGCAATGATCGTTGTTTTGCTGACTTTGCTTTGGCGACCCTCCCTTTCTACTCAAACACTTCGACCACAGGAGAATTCTGTTGCTGTAGTCATTGATGCGTCGGCCAGCATGAGTCATGGGGAGGGTGAGATTTCCCGGCTCCAGCAGGCAGTGACATTACTTAATGGTGGTGTTTTGGAGGAACTTTCAGAACGCTTTAATACGAAGCTTTATACTTTTGCTGCCAATTTGGAAAGCATAGAAGACTTAGATGAGATCCCTGCTCCAGGAGATGCTACCCGTATTGGTGATGCATTAGTAAGTGTTTTGCAAGAGGCAGGTTCATCGGCTCTCGGAGCCGTAGTACTTATCAGTGACGGAGCGGATAATTCGGAGACATTGGATGCTGCAAAACTAGCAGAAATTGGTAGTTATGGAGTGCCCATACATGCAGTTGGCGTTGGGCGTGAGGCGGTCCCAGAGGATATTGAGCTCCGTGAAGTTGTTTTAACAGCGCAGTCCATGGTTGGTTCGCGAGTAAGTGCCCAAGTAAGTATTCAGCACTCAGGGCCTGCGGTGACAAGAATACGTGTCTACGATGGTGACATGATTCTTGCTTCTGAGGATGTCGAGCTACTGCAGGGAGTGAATCTAACTACACATTGGGTGGAATTTGATACTGGAGACGCCGGTGTTCGAGATTTACGATTCAGTTTAGATGCTATTCCTGGAGAGAACAATACGACGAACAATGTTCAGTACCGAACAGTTCAAGTGCCTGAGGAACGGAGGAGCATACTATATGTTGAAGGAGAGCCTCGTTGGGAATATAAGTTTGTGCGACGTGCCCTGGAAGAAGACTCACCAATTAGATTAGCGAGTCTTTTGCGTACCACACCTAATAAATTTTATCGCCAAGGTATAGCAAGTGAGACCGAATTGGAAAACGGTTTTCCAGAGACACGTGAAGCTCTTTATGCATACGACGCATTAATCATAGGTAGTTTTGCCGCTGCTGAACTCAGTGAAGAGCAACAATTGTGGGTCAGAGACTTTGTCAGTGAGCGTGGGGGCAGTCTTCTTATGTTAGGAGGACGGAGAGGACTTGCAGATGGCGGTTGGGGCAATAGTATCGTTGCAGAGGCTTTACCGGCGCAGCTTCCAGAGATTGATGCACCCAGCTTTGTTCGTGTTCCCGTAAAAGTTGCTTTGACAACAGAAGGCGAAGAGTCTCTTCTAACTAGCTTATCTTCTGATGCCGAAATGAATACCCAGCTTTGGGCTGAGATGCCTGAAATTGCTGATTTTCAGTACCTTGGTCAGGTAAAGTCTGGGGCAGTTACATTACTTGAGGCTGACGTACGGGGTACACCACAGCCTCTGTTGGTTCATCAGCGATTTGGGAAAGGTGTAGCTTATATACTTGCTAGCGGCGGAACATGGCGTTGGCAAATGCAACTGTCATCTGAGGATCAGCGGCATGAGACATTTTGGCGACAGATATTGCAAGCACTTGTTTCAGCTACTCCCCGAATGATTTCACTTACTGCGGGTCGTGCTTTTTACGGAGATCAGAACGAGATCACTCTGAGGGCCCAAGTTCAAGGAGAGTCGTATCAACCAGTCTCTGATGCTGCCATTTCGCTTGCTGTGAGAAGAGATTTTTCTGTGCCTTTCATGATTTCAATGAGCGCGGTCCCAGGTGAGCCTGGTACCTATGAAACAACAATCCTGGCTGAGGAAGATGGCCTATATCACTTTGAAGCTGCCGTTGACTCTGGGGGGGAATTACTAGGCACAGCTAAGGCATCAGTACGTCGTGTTAATGGAATATCTGAGCACTTTCAATATCAACAGAACAGATCCCTTTTGGAACGTCTATCTAATATAAGCAGCGGACAATACTTCACTTTAGGAGAATTAGATCAAGTTCCCGAAGCAGTCCAATTTTCCGAAGCAGGAATACTTGAACGTGAGTTGCTTGATCTTTGGAATATGCCGTTTAATTTTCTGCTTCTTTTGTTTTTAAAATGCGGAGAGTGGGTATTAAGACTTTATTGGGGGCGCCTATGAGGGCCGCTTTAATTTGTTTTGTTTTTAGCGTCATTGGGGTAGTAACCAATGCTCATGCTGAACTCCACTACCTGATCGTGGCAGGGTTAGGTGGTGAGCAACGTTATCAAGAGCGTTTTGAGGCACAGGCAGAATCAATGGCTCAGGCAGCACTCCGATCAAATGGGGATGATTCAAATATTTCACTACTTATTGGACACAAAGCCAGTCGTGAATCGCTCATAGCAGAGTTGCAGCGAATATCTGAGGTAATAACTGCTAAAGACCAGTTAGCAGTTTTTTTTATTGGCCATGGTACTCATGATGGTGAGCAATATAAATTTAACTTACCTGGGCCAGACATTGATGGTGAGACTCTTGCGTCTTTATTAGAAAATATTCCAGCGACACAACAAGTTGTAGTTAATACAACAAGTGCAAGTGGTGCTGTGCTTGAATCTTGGGCATCAGAGGGTCGAACACTCATTACCGCAACTAAAAGCCCTGGAGAGAGAAACGCCACTCGGTTTGGAGCGTATTGGGCGGCAGCACTTTCAAGTGATGAGGCAGATATAAATAAAAATGGTGCAGTTACTGTTCGGGAGGCTTTCGATTTTGCAGCGACTAAAGTAGCAGAGAGTTATGAGAGTGAGGGTCTGCTAGCAACTGAACATCCAGCCATTGTGGGCGAAAACTCTTTCGCTTTGAACCTTGCTCTACTTCAGGAAAGAGTCCTAATGACAGCTGAGCTAGAAATACTTATGGATGAGTTGGATGAATTGGAAAGAGATGTAGAAACACTACGACAGAATCGTGGGGGAATGGATAACGACGTTTATCTTGATGCGCTTCAGAGCTTGCTGTTGGAATTGGCATTGGTGCAACGCGAAATAGATGATGTACGAGGAATTGAGTGACAAGTGAATCTGCGGATTATTTTCTTTAGCTTTTATTTTTTCTGTTTACAGTCAGCGAATACGCAGCCTATTGATTATTCTGCTGACCGTGATTCTGCTTTAAAGACATGTGACGAACATTTTTATAGTGGACAGCGTCAAGAGGCGAATGATTGTTATCTTTCTTTGCTGAGTAGTAGCACAGATGCTCTGATTAGGGCGGAATCTGCTTGGCGTGTCGGGGATCTTCAGGCTGCTAATGCTTATTTTAGAACTGGTGTAGAAATCAATCCCGAATCCCCGCGAGTTAGAACTCGCTGGGCCCGTTTGTTTCTCATGACGCATCAAAATAGTGATGCTATTCAGCTTTTTGAGGAGGCGTTGGAGCTTAATGCAGAGTATTTGCCTGCAAAGCTAGGGTTGGCTGCAGTTGCTGCTGGTCGTTTTGAGGATAGAGCTAAAGCCCTTGTGCAGGGGGTTTTAGAGGCAGATGAATTACAGCTTGAAGCACATTTATTGAATGCTCAAATGAGCCTTGAAGAAGGCGCTTTAGAAGCCGCAGATGAGTCATTAAATGAAGCGCTCATGATCGCAGAGCAAAAAGGGCTGCCGCCTCTGGAAGTCTATGCTCTTAAGGCCTCTGTTGATCTTCTAAACGATATTGTTGAAAGTGAATGGACGGATCTTTCGCTGAATTTCAATCCTCATTACGGAGATATTTATGCG
The DNA here is from genome assembly GCA_002718345.1 of Rhodospirillaceae bacterium. Lineage (GTDB taxonomy): Bacteria > Pseudomonadota > Gammaproteobacteria > Steroidobacterales > Rariloculaceae > UBA6522. The sequence continues at coordinate 61,862 of PBDA01000044.1, read as the reverse complement.
ATACCTGCCCACTTCTATGTAATAACAAGACGATATCGTGAAGCGACGGAGCTTCTATTTAAGGCCGTGAGCATACAGCCAGATCTTTGGTCTGCCCATGCTGAACTAGGCATTAACCTTCTTAGAACTAATCGGGTTAATGAAGCACAGCATCATCTCTCGCTTGCTTATGATGGGGATCCCTACAGTGCTCAAATAGTTAACACATTGCGGCTTATTGATAGCTTTGAAAATTTTCAGGTTTTGGAACGAGAGTTGCCTGAGATAGAAGCTGATGTGGCGGATGCGGATAAAGCCAAAAGACCCGGAATGATTTTACGTCTGCATAAAGATGAGGCCCCTATTCTTGAGGAATATGTAGCAAGTCTTGTGGCAGAAAGCATAGACGTATTTTCCAAACGCTATCAGTTTGAGCTACAGGAGCCTGTTGTAGCGGAGTTATATCCTGATCATGATGATTTTGCAGTGAGGACGTCAGGGTTACCTGGTATTGGTCTATTAGGCGTCGCATTTGGTTACCTAGTTGCGATGGATAGCCCATCTGGTAGAGGTGAGGGTGAATTTCACTGGGGTACAACTCTCTGGCACGAAATAGCTCATGTATTTACGTTGGAGTCTACAAACCACCTAGTTCCAAGATGGTTTAGTGAGGGTGTCTCAGTCTTCGAGGAATGGATGACAGGCCCAAGGCCGGGTCGCCATATTCCACTACATGTTCTTGATGCAATGAAGGAGGACAAGTTTCTACCAATCTTAGACCTGGATAGCGGTTTCATTCGACCAACTTATCAGGGGCAGATTATGGTTTCTTATATGCAAGCGGGTCTTATTTGTCAGTATATAGAAAGCCGCTGGGGGCAGGCAGGCCTTATAGAACTACTTCGACTGTATAGAAATGGAGCAGTTACCGCTGAGGCAATTGAGGATGGGCTTGGTGTAGATTCAAATGAATTCGATGAGGGTTTCGATGCATTTATTGACTCAGAGTTTCAGTCTGTCTTGGCTATTTTGGATGATTGGAAGGAACATACAGAACGAGCACATGTGGCTGCTAATGAAGGTAATTGGGAGAGTGTGTTGGATTCAAGTGCCGCATCGATTGATATGTATCCTGATTATGTTGAGGAAGGAGACATTTACATCCTGCATGCTAAAGCCCATGAGGAACTTGGTCAGATAGACGCAGCGATTGCTACTCTAGAACAATATTGGAGGCTTGGTGGTTATGAGCCTGGTGTATTGCATCAACTAGCTGACTGGTTATATGAGTCAGATCGTTCTGGGGATGCTATTGAAGTTTTAAGCGATGTAATTTTTGTTGCACCACTAGATGAGTCACTTCACCGAAAACTGGGCGATTGGTTTCTTGAATCGGAAAATGGGGAGCTTGCATTACGTGAGTATTTAGCATTTCTAGCTACGAGCCCGCATGATGAAGCTTCTGCTCACTATCGATTAGCTAGAGCCTATAAACAACTAGAGGATCAAGAAAAGACGAGAGAGCATTTGTTGTATGCTTTGGAAACCGCCCCTCATTATAGAGAGGCTCAGCAATTATTATTGGAGATTTTACGTTGAGTTCAGAAACAGCCAACCAACTTAACACTGAAGAAGCTCGAGCGTTGATAGAAACATTCAAGGGCTCCCTTGATGCTATTCGTGTTGAAGTAAGAAAAGTCATTATTGGACAAGAGGAAGTGGTGGACAATCTTTTGATGACCCTGTTAGTAGGTGGACACTGCTTGATAACTGGAATGCCAGGTACAGCAAAAACCATGCTAGTAAGAACACTTGCTGTTGCTCTAGGACTGTCTTTTAAAAGAATACAGTTTACCCCGGATTTAATGCCGACGGACGTGACGGGTACCGATATTATTGAAGAAGATGCTACTACAGGTAATAGAACCTGGACGTTTGTTCCTGGTCCTCTTTTTGCCAATGTTTTATTAGCTGATGAGATCAATAGAACACCACCAAAAACCCAATCAGCACTTTTAGAAGCTATGCAGGAGAGAACTGTTACCGTTCGTGGTAATTTGCATGAAATTGAGCCGCCATTTTTTGTGCTGGCAACACAAAACCCAATTGAGTTAGAGGGAACTTATCCGCTACCCGAGGCACAGTTAGATAGGTTTTTGTTTAACGTGGTTTTGGACTATCTTACCGATGATGAAGAGCTTGCTGTCGTTGATAGGTTTACGACAAGAATGGATATTCCGGAAGTATCGGCTGTTACTACACCAGAACAGATTCTTCAATTTCAAGAACTTGTTAGACAAGTTCCAATTTCAGAATCTGTTAGCCGCTTTGCTGTGAAGCTTGTTCGTGCTTCGCGACCGGAGGATCCACTGTCTCCAGAGGTTGTTAAACGGTATGTGCAATATGGAGCAAGTGTACGTGCAACAATGTTTTTATCATTGGCTGCAAAGTCTAGAGCTTTGATGATGGGGCGTTATCACGTAACTCAAGATGATATAGCCGCACTAGCTTTGCCTGTGATGAGACATCGTGTGCTTACTAATTACTTTGCGGATTCGGACAAAATTAGTGTAGATGATGTTTTGACACAACTTGTTGAAGATGCCTTAGATTCTGGACGCACTTCTAAAGCAGGGTAGAGGTAGTTAATGGTTGCAGCAACTGAAAGAAAGTCAGTAGAAATGCAGAAACTTTTAAATCCTGAAGTTCTGGCTAGTCTTTCAAATCTGGAATTAGTTGCAAGAGCAGCTGTGCATGGGTTTCTAAATGGGCTCCATCGATCGCCATTTTTTGGTTTTAGTCAGGAATTTGCTGAATATAAGGCCTACGCTGAAGGCGATGATCCGCGTTTTATAGATTGGAATGTATATGCTCGGACAGAGCGTACTTACATCAAGCGGTTTCTTGGTGAGACAAACACCAGATTAGTGATTCTGCTCGATTCAAGTGCCTCAATGGGGTACGGCTCTGGCCCAATAACAAAATTGCAATACGGAAAGTTTTTGGCAGCAACCTTGGCTTATTTAGCGACTCAGCAGCATGATGCAGTAGGTTTGATTGTTTTTGATGATGAAATTCGTGAGTATCGTCCAGCATCCTCGCGTGTCGGAAAATTAAGCAGAATTATTCATGCTATTGATCGTGCTGCGCCTGGTGCTGGCACAGATTTAAATATCCCATTTGAGAAATTTCGCCAGTTTGAGAGTGGACGTGGTTTGGTAGTTATTATTTCGGACTTTTACTGTGAGCCTGAGTCGATGATTAAAAGTGTTCAACCTCTAGCTTATCAGGGGCAAGATGTAGCATTGTTTCAGTTGCTAGATCCTCAGGAGTTAAACCCTGAATTACAAGAGTCTGCTTTGATGGAGGATATGGAGACTGGGGAGTCAATGGAAGTATCACCTATATTTATGCATTCACGATATAGGAATAAAATTCAGCAGCATATCGACAACCTTCAAGTTAGTGCCGCTGGGGCAGGTACAGACCATTTACTTATCAACATAAAAGACCCTTTAGATAAGCCCCTAAGAGATTACCTGCTATTTCGACAAGGCCGCGGTTGATGACACTACTTGCCCCTGCATTTTTTTTAGGACTTTTAGCAATTGGCATTCCAGTTTTGCTGCATCGATTGTCTTCGGAGAATCCAAATCGGCAGCCCTTTAGTTCCGTGATGTTTCTAGAGCCTGGAGAGCCGAGACGTGTGCTAGCTAAAAAGCTTCAGTACCTCTTGTTATTTGCATTAAGGGTTGGTGTCTTAGCTCTTTTAGTTCTAGTTTTTGTAGGACTTATGCTTGAAGGACAGTTGCAAAACATAATGACCGAAACATCAAGGCTTCATGTCATTGTAATGGATCGTTCAGCATCTATGTCACTGGGTGATCGTTGGGCTCGTGCTCAGTTAACAGCAAATAATCTTATTGATGAGGTGGGCGCTACTGATGCTATTGAGGTAGTAGCTGCTGGCAGGGTCATAGAGGTGTTAGCAGAGCCCTCACTCGATCGGGCGCCAATTCGTCAAGCTATAGAGGCTATTCAGCCGGGCCCTTTTAGAATTGACTATGGTCAATTAATGAGTTCGATGGAAGCTGTATTGCGTGGGGCAGAGTTACCTGTGGTTTTGCACATAATTACTGACGCTCAACAAAGCTCTTTACCTACTCGTTTTGCTGATTTGTCTCCTCGAATTCCTTTGGAGCTTGAAGTTCATAACATTTCTGTTAGTGGAGAGGAAAACTGGGCTTTGGATGGACTTACTTGGATGCCTATGTCGGGCGATTTTACTGCCAGTCTTCACGGGTACTCTGAACAGGAAGTTCAGCGAACAGTTACGTTGAGACTTAATGGCGCCAAAGTTGCAGAGCAAGATGTTTTAATTAGCGCAAATCGAGCAGCACAAGTCAGTTTTGCAGGCGTTGAGCTTTCCGCTGGGGTGAATCAGGTCGTAGCTGAACTAATACCAAATGATGATTTGTCTGTTGATGATGAGAGATTTTTAGTAGTTAAACGACCTACGCCTCAACCAATTCTCTTAATTACCACCAATAACCGTGATGATTCATCAATTTTTTTAACATCAGCTCTTGGCATATTGGCTGATCAAGCCTATACCGTTGAGCAAATTCTGCCAACTGAACTCACTATTTATTCGCCTGAAGATTTTGCATTTGTTGTTGTCTCTGATGGTGGCTCATTAGCAGACAGTGATTCATCAATTTTGCGTAATTATGTAGAGTCTGGTGGAACTGTTTTTATGGGACTATCTCAACGTTCAACTGGACTGAATACAGTCCCTATAACCGGACACAGTATTAATTCATTTTCTCAGCTCGGAAATACTCAGGACGAGTTTCTCACTATTGGTAATGTGGATAGTTCCCATACCTTATCAAATCAATTTCAAGGACTCAGGTCAGTACGGTTTTATCGACACACGGCTGTGGAGACAGAGCCAAATGATACGATTTTGATTAGCCTTGAGGATGGTTCGCCGTTGTTGGTAGAGCATGTCCAAGGCGAAGGGCGTGTCATGATTTTTACTTCTTCTCTTGATCGACAATGGAATGATTTGCCTTTGCAGCCCGCGTTTGTGCCATTCATAGCGGAACTATCGTTATACATGACAAATGATTTTCTTTTAAGCACTAGTGCTGGGTTAGGAAGTACACTATCAGCGCAGGCAATGGGTCTTTCAGGAGGCCAAATTTTTTCGCCCAATGGAGAAAAAGCTCTTGGTTTGGCAGGTTCAGGTTTAGGAAGTGATACGGTTGTTGATCAAATTGGTTTTTATGAGATTTTGGCTGAAGGGCAGGTACAAGCAGTTGCGGTAAATCTAGATTCTCAGGAATCTGATATAACTTCAATGCCTGCTAACGGTCTAGAAAGATGGAATAATCTTGGGTCCCAGTCTTCTCAAGAAATTTCTGGGAATATGCAAATTGTTAATAATGCATCCATTGATCTTTGGCCTTGGGTACTTTTCATGCTGTTGATAGTGGTTTTCGTGGAATCTTGGGTGGGAAACTGGCATCTTAGGGTGCGAAGAGGAATGAAGGCATGATTGCACAAAAAAAACTCGAAAAATATCTTGAGGATTTTCGTCAACGCATAAAGGCATTGGTTATGTTAAGAGGCGCAGCAGTGCTATCTTTGGTTGCGCTAGTTGTTACCCTCACAGCTGTTTTTATTGGAACACGTCAGGCTTTCCCTTCTGAGCTTATAAGCGGTGCCCGCCTATTCCTCATTATCTCATTGTTCGCAATTGCGATGATACTTCTTGTGAGACCTCTTCGTGTTTTGCGAAGAACTCGAGGAGTCTTTGAGATAGAAAAGAGAACTTCTGGTATCGATGGGCGATTAGAGACCTATGATCAGCTTTTAACTCAGAACAAAGAAAACCCAAAAAAGAGCTCTCCTTTTCTTGGTCTCTTAGCTGAAGACGCGCTTAAGGTTGTAGAGCGTGTACCGCCTTCTATGAGAATCCCTAATTGGGAAATTTCAGTTCCTGCAGTTGTTGGTTTTATTGCTCTAGGCGTACTTGTTTGGTTTGCTTCATTTGGGCCAGATAACTGGAGATATGGTGTACGTCATCTTTGGGTAGGCTGGGTCCTTGAAGACACATTACCACCACAAAGGATAGTAGTAACTCCTGGAGACAGCGCTGTGAGACGAGGAGGAGATCTATTTGTTGATGCAAATGCCGAGGGTTTTAACCCAACTGAAGCAGAGGTGTTTGCTCTCTTTGAGGGAAGCGAAGATTGGGAAAGTGCTCCCATGAACGTCAGTGAGGATGACGACTTTGAGTTCACTTTTTTTGGTGTTCGCGAACCATTTCGGTATTACGTCATATCAGCGGGTGTTCATAGTGCTGAATATGAAATTGAAGTAGTAGATCTTCCAAGGGTTTCAAGTATTAAGTTGACCTACCACTATCCAGAATGGACTGAGCTAGGATCCAAGGTAGTCAATTCAGGTGGCGATATAAAAGCGGTTTCAGGCACGCAAGTTGAGGTAGAAATAACGACAGCCCAGCCACTTTTTGACGGCGCCGAACTTGTTGTTAACGGAAAAGATATTTCCATGATAACTGAGGGTTCCATTGCTAAAGCTACAGTAGAAGTCCAGGAAGATGGGGAGTATTACGTCTCTACTTTCTTCAATTCTGATTCTGTTAGGTTATCAGATGATTATTTTATTGATGTGGTGCCTGACAATAAGCCCGCAGTGAAAGTTATGAAGCCTGGGCGTGACTGGAAAGCTAGTAATATTGAGGAAGTTTCTATTCGTGTTGAGGCAACTGATGATTTTGCTTTAGATAGGTTGGAATTGCATTACGCAATTAATGGTGGTGAATGGAATATTGTGGAATTAGAGGCAGATGGTACTTACTCACTGAATGAAGAGGTTCTGTATCTGGAAGAGATAGGAAAAACGGTTGGCGCAGATAATTTGTTAGATATATTAGTTGATGATGGGGTGACTGAGGACCCCGTAACCACAAATCTTGCCCCGGGCGATCTTATTTCCTACTTTGCTGAAGCGCATGATCGGGACACATCTGAGCGTACAGATTTGTTTTTTGTTGAAGTACAACCATTTGAGCGCAGCTATTCACAATCCATGCAAGGAGGTGGAGGTGGTGGTGGTGGGCAGCAGCAACAGAATGAAATTTCCCAGCGCCAGAAAGAAATTTTGCTTGCAACCTGGAATCTCATTCGGGAACAGGAGGAACAAACTGGGTTCCAAGATGAGCAGCAATTGCAAGATAACGCAAGAATGTTGGCAGAGCTTCAAAGAACTCTTGCTGATCAAGCACGAACCCTTGCTAACAGAACTAGGGCTCGTCAGCTAACAAGTGTCGATGACCAAATTCAACTTTTTGTGCAAAGCCTTGAAAATGCCGCAGAGGCGATGATTCCAGCTGCGGATAGATTGACAGATCTAGAGTTTGATAATGCAGTTCCTTCAGAACAGGAAGCTTTACAACATCTTTTAAAAGCTGAATCAGTTTTTACAGACATTCAGGTGTCCTTTCAGCAGGGAGGAGGTGGTGGCCCAGGCGGTTTTGCTGGGCGTGATCTAGCTGAGCTTTTTGAGCTTGAGATGGATCTTGAGAAGAATCAGTATGAAACTGAATCACCTGCTTCTTTTGACACTCCTGAGGCTGAGGTAGATGAGGCAATAGCAAAGTTGCAGGAGCTTGCAAGACGACAAGAGAATCTCGCACGTCAGTCTAATAACCAACAAAGAGGACTTACTGAGGAGGAACGTTGGCGTCAGGAGGAGTTGAGAAGGGAAACAGAGGAATTACGGAGGCAACTGGAAGAATTACGTCAAGCAGCTGCACAGCCACAATCTGGACAACAGCGGTCTGACCAAAGAACCACGCGAGGTAGTGCAACAGATGAAGCCATTCAACAGTTGGATAACGCACTTCAAGCAATGGATAGGGCTCAGGATCAAAATGGCATAGATCAGGAGCAAAATCAGCGTGCCGTTGAACAGGCAAGACGCCAACTAGATAGAGCACTTGAGCAGTTGACCGCTCAAAGACAAGCCGATGCCGAGCAAGTTTTTTCGGATCTTACTGAACAAGCTGAATCTCTTTTAAATAATCAAAGACAGCTAGCAGCAGAATTACAGCAGGTTGCAAGTGAGGCTTTAGCAAATAGAGATAATGATGGTGTTCGTGAAAGCCCCTTAAATTATGAAGAGACGATTGAGTTGGCTGAAAGAAAATGGGAGATGCAGGCAGATTTAGAAGGCCTTGAAGAAGATCTACAAAGAGTTTCACAAAGGTATAGGGGTCAGACACCAGATGCCTCTGCACAGTTAAATGCTGCTCTATCGGATTTACAACGTAATCAGGTTGTTCGTCGATTAGAATATGCAGCAGAGATGATTCGTCGTGGCCTAGCAGATGAATTAGCACCGTTTGAAGGCATAGTCACAAATGCTTTAGATGAGTTGCGCAGGAACACAGAACAGGCGCTTATCACGGCGAGTCGTGAGGCGCGAGATGGACATCAAAATCAGGCTTCTCCTACATCAGAGCTTGTTGCAGAATTACAGGCTTTGCGACGAGATTTAGCAGACTTACAAAACTCCACATCAGACCAGTTAGATAATCAAATACAAGCTAACAATCAAACGTCTTTTGGAGAACAAATGAATAACGGTCAATTAGGTGGTGGAGATTTTAACAGTGCTAGGCGTGGTTTAAGCTTTTGGGATACCAATCAGCCTTTAAATTCAGATCCTCAAAAATATGATGAGTTACAGGATCGGTTGCAGGAAGCTGGGCGTGACTTGCTTGTTTTAGGTACACGGCTTCGGGCAGAGGGACTAACCACCGAACAACTAGAAGCAGTAAGGGAATTAGCTGATGCTCTAAGAAGTAATTTGGGGCGTAACCCTGAGTTGCTTGAGCAAGAATATCTTTCAATGTTGAGTCTTGTTGAGCAATTAGAATTGAGGCTCACACAAGACAATTATGATCTTGGGAGATCTTCTGTTCGTACTGAGACTCCAGTAAATATTTCACAGGAGTACGAAGATGCGGTAGCAGAGTATTTTCGACAGTTAAGCCGTTCTGAGTAATAATTTATACGGCATCATGAATATGGTGCACAATCTAATGTTTAGTAGAAATAGGAGAAAAACAACTAATGGCGATTCAAGCTAAAGCTGTGGAATACGGTCAGGATGATCTGACATTTGAAGGATACTTTGCGTGGAATGATGAAAATGAACAGCCATCTCCCATAATTCTTGTTGCGCATGCTTGGGCTGGGCAGGGAGAGTATGAGCAAGGAAACGCGCGTAATTTAGCTGAGCTTGGATACTCGGCTTTTTGCGTAGATCTTTATGGCAAAGGTGTGCGTGGTGGAAGTCCTGAAGAAAATGCGGCTCTCATGCAGCCGTTTTTAGATGATAGGGCTATGCTTCAAGGTCGTCTACTTCATGCTCTAGAGGTGGCTAAACAGCAAGATAATGTTGATGCTTCAAAGGCGGCAGCAATTGGTTTCTGCTTTGGGGGGCTGTCTGTATTGGATTTAGCTCGTGTTGGAGCACAGGTTGCGGGTGTGGTGAGTTTTCACGGCTTGTTTTTCCCTCCTGGTAATACTGATGGAAATAAAATTCAGGCCAGGGTATTAGCGTTACACGGTTGGGATGATCCAATGGCAACCCCCGATCAAGCGGTTTCATTTGCCTCTGAGATGAGTGCTGCGGAGGCAGATTGGCAGCTTCATGGATATGGTAATACCTATCATGCCTTTACTAACCCTGCAGCTAAAGATCCTGAAAATGGTTACAGTTATAGTGAGGCTGCTTATCAACGCTCCTGGCAGGCTATGTCTAATTTTTTAGAGGAGCTTTTTTAGTTGCTAGAGATAAATCACCATACTCATTTTATTAGATTCCTCAGCAGAAAAGCTGAGGAATCTAGGTGATTTTTTATTTTCCTACATATATTAAGACGTCTAGTTAGTTTTTTAATAGAGATTGATACGGATTGTTTCATGGGTTAATACCGCTTGGTTTATTATTTTTTGTTCATTTAAACCACACTCTTTAAACGACAGGGTATAAAGGATTTGGTTATACGCTGATACGTATTTTTTATCTTAGGGCGAAAAATCATATATGCAGTTAGTGTCTAACTGACATAAAGAATAAATATTCGGAACCAATGACTGAAATTGGGAAAAAACAAACCCTTGCAGTTCGATTAATAGTTCTTTCTAGGCTTATTAGTCGCCAATCTAGCCGTTTTCTCAACAATAAATTTAATCTATCTATGGCTGAATGGTTGGTGCTCGGCCACTTGGATACCCTAAGACCGCTAAGATTGCATGAACTTGCTGATATTACTCATGCTGATAAAGCTCAGCTCAGTCGAGCTAGTGGAACACTTATACAGAGGGGGCTTGTTAGAAAAGAATTTGATCTAAAAGATGGGCGTAGCGTATTTTTTTGGCTTACGGAAAAAGGTCATGAAATTAAAGATTTGGCTAATAAATCAGCGTTTGAATTTGATCAAAGACTAACAAGGGAACTCACAGAAGGAGAACATGAACTATTGAGCGCCACAATTGACAAGCTTACTCAAGATTTTGAAATGAATATTGAAGCTGTTTAAGTTATTTTTACCAAAGTTTCCCTAAAAACTTGGATTCAACTATTAGCCATTTATTACATATTCTAAAATTTTCACGACCTGCTCTGGTGTTCGAGCAGTAGCATTAGCAGCAGCATCAACTTCTTTTAACGCGTGATTATTATCTTCCGCATGGAGAATAATTAATGATTTGTTAAGAGCAGCAGCATATCCTGCATCAAAAGCAGCGTTCCATTGTTTGAACTTTTCGCCAAATCTAACAACAACTATATCAGCGCAGCTTATAAGATTAGATGTTCGAATGGCATTAATCCCGGCACCCTTTCTATCCTGCCAAAATTGATTTTTTTCTTCCCCCAGTATTTTGACTCCGCACAAGTCGCTAGCATCATGATCTGTAACCGGACCAGAAAATTTTACGGGTAGGTTAATAGCATTCGAGCCTTCCATGATTTGATCTCTCCAATCAGAATGAATTTCCCCGGAGAGATAGATATTCCATGTCTTATTCAGCATTTATTTAGTGCTCCAGTATATTTAATTTGTAGTTTAACCAGCTACATGAGTTATAAGTTAGTTTGACCTTAAAGGAATAATTTTTCTTGCAGATTACATATATCATTGGGCTACTATAGAGGCACACTAACAACATATTAAGATAATGATACCTACTCTTGACTTAGGACCCTATCTAGCCGGAGATACCAAGGCGCGTGATAGCTTAGCAACCAAACTAAGGGACATACAAGAGAATGTTGGATTTTATATTGTTATTAATCATGGAGTACATCACTCAACCATCGAAAGAGCATATGATGCATTGCGGCAGTTTTTTTCTCTCCCATTGAAGGAAAAATTAAAGGTCAAAATAAATGAAAACTCTGTTGGCTATGTACCTATTCGTTCAACTGTTTATGTAACATCGAAGTTCAATAAAAATACAAAAAAGGACTTAAATGAAACCATTACTATTGCTCGGGAAAGATCTTTTGATGATGAGGATATTCTCGCAGGATTACGGTTTGTAGGACCAAATCAATGGCCAGAAGGAATGCCCGAGTTTCGCAACGCCATGATTGCCTATCAAGAAGCATTAGCAAGACTTGGTTATGCAATGCTCCCTCTTTATGCTTTGGCTCTTGATTTGCCAGCCAGTTATTTTGATCCTCATTTCACTCGGCCAACCTGGTGGACACGTAATGCGTACTATCCTGCAGTAGAACCAGATGACAATCAATTTGGCATTTCTCCTCACTCGGATCATGGGTTTATAACACTATTGCCCATGTCTAGTGTTGCCGGGTTAGAAATTCTGAGTCAAAAAGGTGATTGGATCCCAGCTGTACCAGTAGAGAATGGAATAATTGTTAATACAGGAGAATTTCTAAACCGCTGGTCGAATGGACGATTTTTGGCAACCCCTCACCGCGTAATTCCACCACCAGAGGATAGGTATTCTATGGCAATGTTTTTTAATCCGAACCCAGATACGCTTGCAACCCCGTTACACTCTTGTGTTACTGACAAAAGACCTGCTGAATTTGAGCCGATAACGCTGATTGACTATATGTGTTGGTACATAGACAACAATTACAAGAAGGAGGCAGGGGGCATTCAGAAATAAAATTCAACGAACAGCTTTATACCAGTCGAGTATTTCTTCACCTGTCATCATACAAACATCAGGCTTAGATAAAATATAATCATAAAGCTCTTCTAAGTACTTAATACGATGGGGTGCTCCACTTAAAAATGGATGGACACTAATTGCCATTACACGAGTGTGGTTAGCGCCTTCTTCATATAAGCGATCAAAGTGGTCAATACCACGACGAAGGAGAGTGTCAGATGTATGTTGCTGCAATGCCATCATAGGTATGTCATTGACCTCAACAGTATAAGGTACTGATATTAGTTTGCCTGCTGTTGTGCTGATCTCTACCGGTTGATCATCTACTACCCAGTCAGCCACATACTCAATACCTTCTTCTGCTAAAAGATCTGGAGTTTCGAACGTTTCTGTTAGACCCGGGCTTTCCCATCCACGTGGAGGTTTTCCTGTTGCATTACGAATTGCGTCAATTGTATCGCGGATGCTTTTGCGTTGATCTGGCACTTTATGCATTGGTCCTTGTAAGAACCCATGTCCCATAATTTCCCAGTCATAATTTACCGCCGCTTCTATAACTCGGGGATATGTATGACACACTGAACCATTAGTAGCCAAAGTAGCGCGATGACCTGTAGCACGAATTGCTTCAAGTATCCTCCAAAAACCAACGCGCATTCCATATTCATGCCAAGCCCAGTTTGCGAGATCAGGAAGTAATGGCTCTCCTCGAGGTGGAGGTAGAACTGCCCGGGGCATTGGATGATCTATTGACCATTCTTCTACATTAACAATAGTCCAAACTGCAACTCGACCATTATCGGGAAGCGGTAGCTTCGGTCGATCTACTATTGCGCTATAAGGTAGGCGTTCATGAGGACGCATAGGTTGAGTCAAAACTTTATTTTTCCCATCCTGCTTCGATTAGATATTCTTCAAACGTCAAAAGCCATGGAAACTCCCTGCGTAGCTCTGTTACATCCACAGGATCAACATTGTCTCTGTACCAGGTCGTTGCAGCAATAGCTATTGGAGAAGCAGTTGCAGTGAATTCTTCCCATGGAAGTTGCTTATAGACAACAGGCCTATCCATAACACGGCTCATGGCATCTGCAATATTTTTATAGGTTGTTCGGTCACTTGCAATTGAAAGAATTCGCCCAATCCAGTTTGATGGATCGTCAAAAGCTTCTGCAACAAAGCGCCCAATATCAGAAGGAGCTACAAATACTCTCTCAAATTCTGGTGCTTGGGGGCCACTAAATTCTCCCGCTTCAGCATCGGCTCTCCATACCTCAACAGTGCTCATAAAGCTTGCTGGACGAACGATCGTATATGGAATTTCAAGGGATTGAATATAGTTTTCAATCACTAATTTACTTTCAAATTGCGGAACCCCTGTTCTAAGAGGTGCTTTCGCAACCGATGTGTAAATGAAGTGTTTGATTTTTGCCCGCTTGGCGGCATCAGCAAAAGCCTTACCCTGTCGAATTTCTCCATCAATGCCTACACCACGGTATTGCTGAACGGAAAAAGTTCCATATGTCCCTTCCAGTGCTCTATCTAGGGAGGCTGGATCATCAAAATCTCCCTGTACCATCTGTACACCAAGCATTTGTAAAGCTTGGGACGCTTCGCTATTAGGGTTTCTTGTCAGTCCTCTAACACTATAACCGCGTTTTACCAACTCCCGCGCAACTGCGCCACCCTGAGTGCCTGTAGCGCCTGATACTAAAATAATTTTTGAATTGCGTTCGGTTATCTGTCCCCAGTTATTCATGCTTACAAGTCCTAAAAAAAGAAAGACAAGTAAACTTTTTATCGATAGATATTTTTTTTTCAATTTTTTTACCCAAATTTACATGAATTACTTTGGCATCATGTTTAAATTTAATTTATTAGGCGAAAACGCTGAACTCGCTCTCCCTGTTGAACTTCGCCAGTGTAAATATTCCCATTAGAATCTACATCGAGCATATGTAAGCCATGAAATTGGCCTCCATTGTCTCCAGCACTTCCTACTCTATTTACAACGTTGCCATCGTCTCTATCTAGAATCCAAATTGTATTGTTTTGTATGTCAGGAATAATTAAAAATCTTTGATCAGGGTCATGAGAAAAAGCCACACCGCCTGCTGAACCACGTTGTCGAGTCCATGTTGCAAGGAAAAATTCTTTTTGAAAGTCTCCCTGCTTGCTAAACACTTGAATTCTGTTTCCACGACGATCTGCTACATAGACCCAGCCATCATTGGAAAGATCTAAGGTTACATGTCCAACAAAATCGGTTGAAACGGTTTCAATGTCTCTATCAGGAGACTCACCACTGTAAAACTCAACGCCCCCTCCATTAGCAGGCCCATCAGTAGCCACTACGCCGATCTCACTAAGGGGTTTACCATATGCCCCCCAGCCACGCTTGAATTCTAACGTATCCATGTCGTAAACCATCACCCTGCCATTTAGATAGTTATCAATGGTATATAACTCTCTCATCTCTTCATCGGCTCTGACTTCTTCAATTTGATCAACGATAATTTCTACATCCGATGGGTACTTGCCTTCGGGTGGTTCGGCTTCTGGAATTCTTTCTATTGCAGCTATTAATTCCCCGTCTGATGTGAATTTTCGCACTGTGTCGGAGCCAATCCATACATACCCATCACGATCTACCATCATACCGTGACCTTCTTGAGTATCCCATGAACGAATTACATTTCCGTCCGTATCAAAAACAATTACAGCTGGTGGAGCTATGCAGCATTCTGCTGCCGGCGGATCAAGCTGAGCATAATTTTCTGTATTATTAAGGTTGCTTGGGCGATTAAGTACCCAGATATTGTCCTCATGATCAACATATAAACCAGTAATACCTTGCATCCACCATTGATTAGGTAGCGGCAACTTTGGCCATTCTGCATCAAATTTGTATTGGGGTACTTCCATCTGTGCGCTAACAGTGAAAGATAAACAGCACAGTGAAATAACTAAGCCCATAGCTTTTTTAATTTTCATACAGTATCTCCTGAAGAAGAATATTTTCTTTACTGTCATTCTGGTTTCATTTCCGGTAACTCAGACAGCATAAGTTCTTGGCAGATAAATTCGGTAAGCTCAAAGTCTCTAGATGTGTAAGTGATGCTTGAATTCCAGGGTTTTTCATAAGCAATTGGATCATCAATGGTGATATTGTTTTGTAGTGTTTGCTCATCAATACGAATAATTCTTTCAGTGAGCCGTAATTCGTCACTATGAGGCCAGCCTAAACGGTCAAGCCAGCGTTGTTGCTGTTCCGATTCCCAACCAATGAAATAACGTGTTTCAATAACTAATGTTTCTTCTTCATAGTGACCGATTGAATAACCATTCCATGTGTGTAAAGGAATTTCAGGGAATTCCCGTCCGTCCGTGTAAATTACTCGCCAAAAATTATCTGTCTCAAATAGCATGACTACCCGATCTGGGAGTTGGATGATTTCAAAAGGCCTCGGTCTAAAATAGGCGTGAGGTATGCCCATTGGAAGACACAATAATTCTGCCGCATTTGAATCTGTAGCAGAAGCGGGGTTAGGCCCATGAATAGGCTTTGCCAATGCAAAGCGGTCTTGACCCCACTGTGTCAGCGGAGGTTCTTCGTTTACGAGATCAGGAGAAGCGAGTGTTGGGTATCTAGGACCACCTCTTCCTCCCCACAAACTTTGCCAGACTCCTGAGAGTTCTGGAGTTTGTGCAAATGTGCTTGTTATGACGCTAAACCCAACCAATAGGATAATTGTCTGAGCTATTAATCGGTGACTTCTCATAATCAATACTTTATGGGTCGTTTCTGACGTTGATATGGGTGCCATCTGGAAGCTCTACTGCTTCGGTCCACATTGACCGCATGTTTGGCCTTCTGTCAGGGTTGCCAATAATTGTTACCTCGTCTCCGGGTTTAAAAGTATCTTTATTCCAGCGGAAAAATCTATATAAATCTTGAACGCTTTGAAACTCACCTGACCAGTTTTCAGTGTTTCCCTGTTCATTTATGACATCTAGAAATATTCCAACATGAGGATTAATAAACTGCCATTGGGTGACTGTGCCAGTTACTGAAATTGATTTTGTTCTATCATAAGCGGAGTTAGCATGATGTGCCTCAGATCCAGTATTTAGAGTAAATAATATAAGAGCACATAAGATTAAAGCGGTCTTTGCTTGAGTTTCCATATTGAATACATCCTCTGCAATGCGATGGTTATTCAGGCCTCATTTCAGGTAAAGCAGATAACATAAGTTCCTGACATACAAATTCTGCAAGTTCAAAATCTCTTCTAGCAAAGTTTAGCGTTCCATTTAATGTAGATTCATAAGCGATAGGGTCATGAATAGTGACTTGATTAGTGAGAGTGTCTCTATCAACACGCTTAATTCTTTCTACAATTGTTATTTCGTCACTGAAAGGGTGCCCAAGTCGGTCTATCCACCTTTGCTGATTTTCTGATTCCCAGCCTAGAATATGTTTTGTTTCAATGACTAGAGTATCATCTTCATAACGACCTATTGAGTAGCCATTCCAAGTATGTAGAGGGACTTCTGGGAAATCCCGACCATCCATATACACAATTCTCCAGAAATTATTAACTTCAAAAAGCATCACTATCCTATCTGGGAGCTGAATGATTTCAAAGGGTCTTGGTCGATAGTAAGTTCCTGGAAAACCCATTGGGAGGCATTGAATTTCAGAAGCATTTGACTCAGTGGCCGATGCAGTTCTTGGACCGTGAAGCGGTTTGGCTAGGTCAAAACGTTCTTGTGCCCAGAGGGTCATGGGAGGCTCAGAGACCAGCGATGAGGCGCCTGGGAAATTTCTTTGCCATACACCAGACAGGTCAGGAATGGATTGTGCTTCAGAAACCACAGTTATCAGAGAGAGTAGTGAGTAAACTCCAAATTTTGATAAAAAATTGAATAACATATATTTAGTCTGGCGCACTTCGCACATCAACTTCTGTTCCATCAGAAAATATTACTATTCTTGCGCTAATAGTTGGACCGCCCGTTCTGGCCGGATGCCCAATAAGTGTGATTGTGTCACCTGGCTTAAATGTGTCTTTATTGAATTGGAAGTGACGATAAAGATCTAAAGTTCCTTGAAACTCTGCTGACCATTCTTGTGCTTCGTTAGTTTCATTGGTCACTTCTAACCATAGGCCTGCATGTGGATTGATAAACTGCCATCTTGTTACAACCCCGGAAATGGTGATATTAGACGCTCTGTCATACATAGAGTTTGCATGATGGGCTTTAATAGAAATTCCGCTGAAAACTATAAAAATGCCTGAAGCCATGAAAAGAAGTCGTTTTACCACTATAGATTCCAAATGAGAACTTTTTGTTATTATCAAAGAATGCCAGTTTTGTTTTGTTTATTTGATTAAAATTTATACACTAATTCTGAACTGCAACATATATTTTTTCCACTAAATTTTAGTTTTAAGCTTGACCCAAACACCCAGCCAAGCGAAGCTCTATTTTCCCAAGGTAAACATAATACTTGAATAGAGGGAGATAACATGGGAAGGGTAATGCATTGTATTGTTGGAGCGTCCCGTTTTCAGATGGCATATGCGCTGTTTCGAATAACCCTGGGGGTCAATATGTTCTTTCATGGGTTTATGAGAATTATTAGTGATACAGGCGCATGGGTTGATAGCCAAGTTGCTCTGTTTACCGATATAGCTACACCTTCTTTTCTGCCTGAACTTTGGGTTACTGCGTTTCTTTGGGTTTTACCTTATTTTGAGGTTGTATTTGGCATTCTTTTGGCCTTGGGACTGTTTAGTTATTGGATGTCCGTAACGGGAGCATTAATGATGCTGGTGTTGATTTTTGGCAATACCACTAGACAGGCTTGGGGAACTGTTGGCAATAATATGCACTATACACTTTACTTCTGTATTTTAGTTGCAGCGCATTCTTATGATTGGCTTTCCATAGATAGTTGGCGGTCATCAAAAGCTAATAACGATAGTTGATAATAAGGTGCGCTTTATTTGAAATGCCATTTCCCCAGGGGTAACCAAGCTCTGGATCTAAAGGCTCAGGGTTCACAATTACGATATTTGACCATCCAGCTTCGTGAAGAAGACTGGAATCGATGATGACTTCAAGTTCAGTGGGGCTCAGTGGAGTATAGGGAACTGAAGTTCCGTTAAAGTAAACCCTTGATTTTAAAACAAAATTAAACCCAGTAAGTGAAATGGTTGTTGTAGGGTCGCCTTGAGTTACCATTACAGGAGTAATTTTTTCTATTGCTGGTTGAGGCGCTTCTATTGGGTTTGGAAGCGGAGTGCCTGGCCCTCCGGGTGGGCGTCCTACAAATCTGAATCCCCTTGCTTCCTGGGCAATTCTTTTAAAGGCGGTAACCCAGTGTAGTGACTCAACAGGTGGATTAAGTTCAGAATTTCGATGAAATGGATCTTCGTAGGATACATCGTATCCTAGTGGTATAACTTTACCGTTCATAATAACGGTATCAATTTGGCGAAGATTTTTAATATCTTCTAATGGATTTTCATTCACAATGATTACATCAGCTAACTTTCCCATTTCTATCGTGCCAATTTCATCTCCTAGAAGGAGCATTTCTGCTGACCATTTTGTTGCCCCTTGAATAATTTGCATTGGAGTTATTCCTGCTTCAACAAATACGGCAATTTCATGATGCAAGTTTTCTCCTGGGACACGTGAAGGATTCGTGTTTGCACCGGGTACTAGGCGTCCTCCCGAATCTGCAAACATCTTGTGGAAACGCAAAGCATTTTTAAACCCGTGCATTTTGCGAGCACGAACTTCTTCTTCATCAATATTCCATGGCCCTCTTGGTTGATAAAAATTAAGAGCTGCTTGCTTTCTTGCTTCCGGGTAGTACGCCATTAAGTTTGGGTGTGCATTATTAAAAAACTCCCTATCCTCTTTTTCAAATTGTTCCCAGTCTGCTGGGTATCCTCTAAAGTTTGCTTGAAAAGTGGGGGTGAGTGCCGTTCCGTTATCAATTAAACGATCAATAAGGTCTCTGGCCCTAGAATCATCCAAATCAGCATACATATCCAGCCAATCTCTTTTGTCATTTTCAGTTGGCAGTGGATTGGTTACAGCTCGCCAGATACCCGCTGAATGTGGAATATTATGAGTTGTCCGTTCTACAGCTTCCCAAGGACCATAAATTGGCCCATAGCTTCTTGTGAAAACTGGAGTGTTATTGCTGTCTGCAACATCTATTGCCTCTAAGTAGTATTCAAAAGGCATAGACCCATCATTAAACATCAGCGCATCAGCACCTGCATCAATAAAAGCCTGTGCTAGTGCCCGTGCTTCTTGATTTGATTGGGGGTCCCTGGCAGGCGTCAAAATTGTCTCTAGTCCGGTTCCTCCATCTGGAATTCGGTTAAGTCTTGAGATCCCAGTATAGGTTCTTGGAGCACGAAGGATTCCGGCATGTACCGCATCCCTGTGTGGAACAGCAATTTCACCAGAGTTTCCTACATCAATGGTTGATGTGATCCCGTAATTCAACATTACTTCGCCGTAATACCAGTTATAACTTACCTGAGAATCCCATAGACCTGGCAGAATGAATTTTCCTTCCGCATTAATAATGATGCTGTTGTCAGGATATTGAGCTTCATCGGTATTTGAGACACTAATAATTCGGTTGTTCTGCATTATTACAACTGTATTTGGTGTGGGTTTGCCTCCATTGCCATCTATTAGAGTGCCTCCTTTAATAACTAGCATCTGTGTTTGAGCAAATAACTCAAATGGCAGCGTAACGCACGCTATTGATGAAATTAAAAGAACTGTTTTCTTTAGCCGGAGTTTCACTGATTTTTACCGTTTTAATGTAAGTGTTGCTATGATTTTACTTACGAAGGTGCCTTCTGTTGAGACTGAAATCGTTATTTTTTTAAATGTTTTAATAAAACATACCTAATAGACTTGACACTGGAGCAGCTAAGAAGCCAACTAACACTCATTAAATAAGTACAACAGGTTTTTATGTGTCTGAATCTAAATCAACATCAGAAGTAACGAAAACATCCAATTCAGAGTCTGTTATCCATGTAGATAGAAAAAGAGTTGCTACAGTAATTGCTGGACCAACTATTTTTTTTGTTTTAGCTGTCATTCCCTTTTTGGGATTGCCATACGAGGTACGTTGCAGTATTGGTTTGCTTTTATGGATGGCGTTGTGGTGGATTACCCGTCCAGTTCATCTTGCAGTAACGGGATTTTTGCCGTTGGCTACTGCAGCGTTATTTAATTTTGTGCCTGTTGAACGCATTTTGCCGGCTTATGCTGCAGAGTTAGTAATTCTTTTGTTATCGGCAAATGTTTTAACTACCTGTTGGACAAGATGGGGGTTAGATCGGCGTATTGCTCTTGCTTCTTTAATTGGGGTAGGTACTAACACAACGCGACAAATACTTTCTTGGTTTGCTATAGGCATGATCCTTAGTGCATTTCTTCCTAATACCATTGTGGCAGCAACTATGATTCCCATCGTCGTTGCAATGCTCAGGTTTATAGGCATTGAGGACCTTTGGGATAGTAACCTGGGAACAGCTCTAGTAATTGCAGTAGCATGGGGTACAAGTGCTGGGGGAGCAACATCACCTTTGGGAGGTGCTCCTAATTTGCTCACAGTTGAGTATATCCAGGAGATGGTTACTGGAGAAGAATTTCTTTTTGCAACTTGGGTAACTCGGTTTTTGCCATTGAGTTTGGCAGTTATGGTGGTGACTTTTATTTATGTTCGTTTTGCTTTTAAACCAGAAATCGCTGAGGTAGAAGGTACTAAGGAATTCTTTTTATCAGAACTTAAGTCACTTGGCCCAATGAGTAGCCAGGAAAAGTGGGGATTCTTTTTGTTTATGGGGGCTGCTCTTCTTGCGTTTTCCCGCCCTTTATACGTTGAATTGATTCCTGCATTAACACCAGCTTACGCATTTTTGTGTTGTGCAATTGTTTGTTTCCTAGTCCGTTCAAACGGAGAAAATCTAATAACTTGGGAATATGCGCAAGGGAAAATGATGTGGGGCTTATTCTATCTTTTTGCAGGAGGTACAGCTCTGGGTCGAGTCCTTACTGAAACTGGAACTGCAGGATATATTGCCGAATCCTTATTGCCATATGCTAATCAAGGTGGAATTTTAGCTGTTTTTGTTTTTGCTGGACTTACTTTGTTAATGACACAGATAACAAATAATACAGCTGCTATTGCTATTACTGTTCCCATTACTATAAGCACATTTCAGAGTCTGGACATAAACCCTTTGCCATTTGTCTATATTGTTACAACGGTTGGTAACTGTGGCTTTATGTTGCCAACTTCAGCCGGCGGCCCTGCTGTTGCTGCCGGCTATGGCATCAATCTTAAAACTATGGCAGTTAAGGGTTTTTGGGCATGTCTTCTATCACTAATAGCAGTAGTGATAGTTGGTTATTTTTTGTCCATTTACTGGCCCACTTTTAGTACGGTTTAGTAAGTGAAGAATGTCACGTTATACTTGCTTCATAATGGTGAGTGACTAGCCAGTAGCGTTTAGGAGAAAAATAATGAAAATTTCGTGTCGACTAGGGTTAATTGTCCCAATATTTATTGCTTTGTTTATATTTAATAGGGTGAGCGCTCAGGATGGCTTAATTTATCATACAGAAGGTATTTCAGGGTCGGATATTCCGGTTACTTATCATCTCGTCTCAACTGATGATGGGCTTCTGACGCCTATCGGTTTTCGTAAGCCAGACGGTGATGGCCCTTTCCCAGCGGTTTTATTTTCTTCCGGTAATGGCGGCGAAGGATATGATTATGTTAAGGACTATAGTCATAATAGAAGTTGGACTCTCGAGCAATTTTTAGATGCGGGCTATGCTGTTGCCTGGTTGCGTTACCGTTCAGAAGTGGAAGTACCTATTTATGGAGAGGATTCATTAGAAGCTCAACCATGGTCAGGACGACCAGTATTCAATAGAGCTCCACTAGAATATGAGGATGCCATTAGAATCATAGAATATGTGAGTAACTTGCCTTACATTGATCCAGACAAAGTAGGGTGGATGGGCGTTAGTCACGCTGGGGAAATGCTAATGAAAATTACGAGCATCTATTATGGGCTGGCAGCTGGAATAGCTTCTGAGCCCGCCTCAGCCGGCTTTATGGCTAGAGGAGAAGTTGTATCGCTGAGTGAGATTAGTTCCGAAGAGTATGGAGAGGATGGAATGTCTCCTCTGGAAACAGCAGATGCCTATGACGATCAAACTCTCCAAGCAGCAGTAAAGGCGACTCATGAGGCAATAAACAAAGATGTCGCGATGGCAAGAATTAGCACAATTGATACACCTATATTTGTGCAAGGTCGTGACCGTGATCACAATCAGCCAATATTCCGAGTTAATTATGAGCTTCTATCAGAGGCAGATAAGAATGTGGAATGGAAAAGTTATGACCATGATGTTCATGGTTTTGTGTATGTATGGAGAGATGACGCAGGCAATTATGTTCCAGATGAAATCCAGCGCGAAGCAATTTCTGATTCCATTGGTTTTTTCGATCGACATATGAATGATGTGATAGACGAATAAGTAATTTGATAACAATAGTTTCGGAGTAAGATCGTGCAGAAAGAAGTAGACAAAATTTTTTCAACTACACGCAGAGATTTCATTGCAACGTTGTCAGCTTTGGGTGTTTCCGGGTTGAGTTCTAGCCCCTTATTTGCTCAAAATCAGATGCCACAGCGACTTATACCATCAACAGGGGAAGCTCTGCCTGTCGTGGGACTAGGTTCTAGTAAGGTTGTATCTGAGGTTTCTTCTAATGGAATGGACCCACTTGCTGCAGTTTTGAGAACACTTCGTGATAGTGGAGGTAGTGTTGTTGATACATGGCCAAGAAATCCTGAAAACGATGCTGGCCTTGGTCAGGTGTTGAGTGCCCCAGATCTTCGTAACTCCCTTTTTGTGACAACCAAGATTGATAAAGTTGGCAAAGAAGCTGGCATTCAACAGTTTCGCGAGACTCAAAGACTCTATCGCAGGGAAACAATTGATCTTGTGCAGATTTTTAGTCTGACTGATTTGGATACCCAGTGGGAAAACCTCCAGCAATGGAAAGAAGAAGGGCATGCCCGTTATATTGGCGTTACTGTTTCCGAATACCGTCTCTACGATCAACTTGAAGAATTTTTAGGCCGTGAAACACCTGACTTTGTTCAGATGAACTACTCTGTCACTGAAAGGCGTGCTGAAGAACGTTTGTTACCGTTAGCAGAGGACATGGGTCTTGCGGTGCTTCTCAATCGACCTTTTATGAATGGTGCCTATTTTCAGCGTCTTCAGGGAGTACCACTTCCTGACTGGACAGCAGAATTTGATTGTGAGAGCTGGGCACAATTTTCTCTTAAGTACATCCTTTCTCACCCTACTGTTACATGCGTACTAACTGAGACTAGCAATCCTCATCATATGGCAGAGAATGCTAGAGCGCCTCTCGGGGGAATGCCTGATACTGCAGCAAGGGAACGGATGAGAGCATATATTGATCAAATCTAATGCCGAATCTCAAGGTTGGAAAAAATCAGGTTGAGTATAATCAGATAGGAGGTGGCCCAGATCTGTTGCTGCTTCCAACCCTTCTTGCAGAAATGACGGTTTACGATGATGTGATAGATGAATTAAGTGCTCGGTATCGTGTTACTCGAATAAATTTCCCAGGTTTTGGGGGCTCAACTGGTCCAATTGGACAAACTGTCGACTCCTATGCGGACTTGGTGGCAGAAACAATGAGTGCACTTTGTTTGTCTGGTGATACTCATGTGGTTGGAAATGGTTTTGGTGGTTTTGTTGCTGGAAGTCTAGCAATTCATCATGGCCGTAGTTTTAAAAAGCTAGTGTTAGTTGATACAGGCCCGGGATTTCCGGAGCCGGCCAAAGAGCCTCTAAGAATTCTTGCTAAGAAGGCACAGACTGAAGGAATGGATTCTGTATTAGATGCCGCAATCAAAAGAATGTTTCCTGAAGACTTTATTAGAAATAATCCATCTATTATGGAGCGTAGACGTCTCCATCTGTCAAAAGCGGATCCTTTTTTGTTTGCAAATGCAGCTTTAGCACTTACCTTCCTAGATAATCGCCCTAGACTTGGAGAAATTAAAAACCCAACCCAAATTATTGTTGGACTTGCTGATGCGACAACCCCACCTGCTCTTTCATATGAGCTTAATTCGGGAATTAGCAATTCAGAACTTCAGGAATTGCCAGGAATAGGCCACTGCCCACAACTCCAGGATCCAAGATTATTTTTGGACGCTATGCTAACTTTTTTGAAATAGTAAAGAGTTGGGGTTCAGTGACAAACCAAAGGTATAATAGTCAACTTAAGAGATTTAAGGCCTTGTTAAAATGAAATTAAATAAACTTTTTCCTGCATTTCTTCTGGTATTGGTGTGGATGATTTCATTACGTGTAGTACAGGCACAACCTAACTTGGATAATATGTTCCTGTATGAAGATACAGATTCCTTTGATCCAGGCCTGTCTATAGGTTCTCTGTTTCCAGAAATACGGGCAATTTATGGCGGGCAAGAAATTACTAGTGTTAGCCAGTTTTATGGGGAAAAGGGGCTTGTTGTTTTTGCAATTCGTTCCGTTGATTGGTGACCATTTTGTAGAGAGCAACTCGGGCAGTTGCAAAATAATGCTGAAGATTACGAAGAGGCTGGGGTTGGAATTGTTGTTATAACTTACGATTCACCTGAACTTCAGCAAGAATTTATTAATGCCGGTAATTTAACCTATCCCTTTATTTCCGATATTGATACTTCAACTATATCGGCTTTAGGGATATTGAATGAACAATACAGCCCGGGAGAGCCTGCTTATGGAATTCCTCATCCTGGCGTTTTTGTGGTCAATTTAAATAATGAAATTGTTGGGAAAGTTTTTATTGAAAGTTTCCGTGAACGAGTTGATGGCGAAGGCACGTTGCGTTATGCCTTAGAAATGCTCGAAATGGAAAACTAATTACCTTTTAAAGTTCTATTACTTGCAGATTTTGGTTTTTTGAAGTGCCTGTGTAAGTTCCGTAATTATTTGAAATAATTTAAAAACTGCCGTTAATTTAACAGGTATTTAACGAGCTTTAGTATTTTTTTCTTGACTATATTCATATAGGCATGAAAAATTAGCGCTGATGAGTAAAGCAACCCATAAAATGTTTGTTATAGCCAGCTTTTTGTTTCTGGCTTCTACTTCTTTGGATGTTGTTTATCATGCTTATTCAGACAGTGAAACTGCACAAATAGAATGCCAGTTTTGCAAGAATGATATATCTGATACGGTTGTATCATCACTAGTAATCTCAACAGTTACTTTGTCCGAAACTCTTTCATTGCAAATGAAAGATGTTTTCTTCTCTCTGGCCCCCAGAGGCTTTCAATCAAGGGCACCTCCAAAAATTTAATTTTTTTCTGATCTAAGAATTTAAGTTTTATTTTAAAGGAGCCCTGAAATGAGGAAGTATTTTCGTAGTGTACTGATACTAGTAAGTGCATTATTTGCCAATTTTGTAATTGGACAAGAGATGGAAGAAGTAGTGGTTACTTCTTCTTTTACGGACCAGCTAATATCTGAAATTGCAGACCCACTTCATATTGTCAGTGGTGATGCAATCGGTAATTTCTCAACCCAAAGTTTAGGCGAAGCTCTAGACAATCTTTTAGGTGTAGGTTCAGCAGACTATGGGACAGCAGTTGGACAGCCAGTTATTCGAGGATTATCTGGTGGCCGAGTAAAAGTTCTTAATAACTCTATGGTTGTAAGAGATGTCTCAGGATTAGGTGCTGACCATAGTCAAGCTATTGATATGAATAATATTCAGCAAATTGAAGTTGTCAGAGGACCGGCCTCCTTGCTTTATGCCAATGGAGGTGTTGGCGGAGTAGTTAATATAGTTGATAACACCATAGCTAGAGAAGATTTTACTGGGCCAGAACTAAAACTAGGCGTAGAGGGCCAATCAGTAAATGGTGGAGATACACGTAATCTTTCATATCAAAATAATGTGGAATTTTTAGGTGATATGAATTTCACTTTTTCACATAAAAAATCTGAATTTGGCAACTATGATGTCCCCCTTAAATCAATTATTCATGCTGAAGAAGAAGAGCATGAAGGAGAGGAAGAGGATCATCATGAAGAAGACTTGGATTACTTAAAGAACTCTGATTATGAGTCTGAGTCAAACCGAATAGGCTTTTCATGGGTTGAGGATTGGGGTTACGTAGGTTTTTCTGCTAGCAATATAGAGAGCGTCTATGGGATTCCTTTTCATGCGGAAGTGCACCACGATGAAGATGAGGAGGAAGAGGAAGAACACGAAGATGAAAGAATCTTCAGCACCACAAAATCTGATGTAATAAATATAGAAGGTGCATTTAACTTCAACAATAACTTCATTCAACAAATGGATTATTACTTCAGAAATAGCGATTACAAATTAACCGAGGCACATGCGGAAGTGCACCACGATGAAGATGAGGAGGAAGAGGAAGAAGAAGAGCATCATGCAGGCCCCACTAAATTTACAAATGATGCTAAAGAATACGGTGCAATATTTGACCTCAGCAATGATTTAATGACACAAAAAGTTGTCATGAGATTCGTTGAAGAAGACACTTCAATAATAGGCAAAGAAGTATTCATGCAGCCCGCTCAAAATACAGAAAACTCTTTTGGCTATTATGCAAGCAGAGAGATTGGCGGTTTTGAATTAGACGCTGGTTTTAGAGTTGATCAAATCAACCGAAAAGGTTCGATTAAAGCCCATGAACATGAAGAGGAAGAGGAAGAGGAAGAGGAACATCATGATGAATCCACTGCTTATGATAAAGACTACGATGGGTCCAGTTTGGCATTTAGCATAGGCCGCCAACTGAATGACATGTGGCATATATCATTAGGTGTAGCAGGTGTAGAAAGAGCTCCTTCTGCAGTAGAACTATTCATGAATGGTCCTCACCTAGCTACAAGCAGATTTGAAGAGGGAAATACGAACCTAAGAGCAGAAAAATCCACAAACTTGGATTTAACTGTAAATGTTGAGAATGATTATTTTTATGGAACATTGAGTTTTTATAATAATAATGTTGATAATTACATTTATCTTTTAGACTCAACTAAAAAGGAAGAAGGGCTGCTAGTTGCAAACTACTTGCAAAGAGATGCGGAGATATCTGGTTATGAGTTAGAAATTGGAAAGAGCTTTGAAATAGGATCTGGCCTAGTTGATGTCTCGTTCGGCAGGGATGATATTTCAGGGAAATTCAGTAATGGTGCCTATATCCCCCGAATGATGCCTTCTAGATACCTTTACTCATTATCCTATTATTCCCAAAATAACCTAGAGTGGTCTGTTGACGTAAAAGATGTTGATAGAGTAACTAATCTCGCACAAAACGAAACCGCATCTAATGGTTTTCAGTTGTTAGGTGCTCAATTAACAAAAACCTTTGATGTTGTCGGTTCAAATGGACAGTTTGCTGTAACTATTTTTGGACATAATCTTCTTGATGAAATTGCAAGAAACCATACATCTTTTGTTAAAGACCAAGTTCCACTCCCAGGCAGAAATCTTGGTGTGAAATTTAATTACTCGTTTTGATATTAATTAACACTAGATAATTCGCAACCTTAAACAGCCCTGAAAATACTTCAGGGCTGTTTTTTTATTCTTAAAAAATAAGTGCAATTTTACTACTAGTAAGATTAAAGAAAGGATAGACAATGCTTGAACTTTATATTGTTGCTAACCTTCCTTATTATTATCGCAACAGGTTGTGCAACTGGAAGATATGATGGGCTAAGTACGGCAACTGTTGAGGATTTTTCAGAAGTCAGAATGCAGTGTTATGACTCAACACTACGAGATAACGGCCGGGTTATTTTTGGATAATTTGTTAGGTGTCTTGCAGAAAACGGCTATATAAGAATGGAGGAGCTGGAAGTATGGCAACAGAACAGGCCAACATGGTCGGGGAACTGGCAGACCGAGAGTGGCCAGACGTAACGGCAACTGAGCGCGACCGCCGCTGGCGCGAAGTGCGCTGGCGTATGGATCTGGCCGGACTCGACTGCCTGCTGGTTTGGGGAAATGAATCAAAGTGGGAATCCGCTCTCGCTAACAACCGCTATTTAACAGGTCGCGTTGCGCCGGGCTGTGTGCTCTTCCCACTAGATGGCGATCCGGTTATCTGGTCTGGCTTCCCACATGACGTGACGAAGTGGGGCGCCCTTGCCGGCGGCTGGGTCGAAGATGTTCGATCCGGTCAGTCGACGACAAACAACATCGTCGAGACACTGCGAGACCGCGGATTCGCCAACGCCGCAATCGGTATCGTCGGATTCGGCGAAACGCGCCCACGTGTTATCCCTGAGGCCGTTCCCTTCCAACAGTTCTCGCACATTGCATCGGCGCTCGACAGCGCACGATTCGTCGAAGCCGGTTGGCTCATCGAGCAAACGCGCATCATCAAGGGACCTGAGGAGGTTGCGTGCATACGCAAATCCGCCGAATTGGCCAAAGCGATGGCAGATGCATTGATCGCATCGGCGCGCCCCGGCGTGCGTGAAACCGAGGTGTATGCCGACATGCTGCATGCCAACCTGCACGGCGGTGGCGAAGAGGACATGATCTGGATCAGCTCCGGAGCCGTACCGCCACCCCACGGCAAACGGCCTCCGGCAAGTCATCGTGTGCTCGAGGCGGGCGACATCGTCGTGTGCGAATACCATGCCTGCTACAAGGGTTACCTCACGGGTGCGGAAGTTTCCGTCTGTCTCGGTGAGCCCAAACCCGAGTACCAACGCATTCATGAAGTCTGCGTCGAAACTCAAAAGAGCGGTATCGCGGCCATGAAGCCTGGTAATCTCATCGAAGACGCCGTTCACGCGTTTCGCAAACCCATCATCGATGCCGGCTTCGGCTCAGTTGAATGCGGTTTCCACGGCCACGGCTTGGCATCACCTGAATTTCCGAGCTGCATGTACGGCGGCACAGCTGGCTCGTGGCAAAAGCATGCCTACGCACGTATGCCAACGATCGAGTTTCAGCCGAACATGGTGTTCGCGACCGCGTCGGATATCTACGATCCAGACTGGAATAAGGACACGGGCCTGATGATGGGACGCACCGTTCTGATTACGGCTGACGGTCCCGAAGAGATTACGGGTATCCCACTCGAGCCCGAAATGATTGTTGTTTGACCGCCTTGCTGCTGCAGAAATTTTCTCGAGGAACACCGACGTCGCTGACAGCCTAAAAGGACAGGCCGACCTGCTCGGACATCCACGCGGTCTTGTGACGCTATTCATGACGGAGATGTGGGAGCGCTTCAGCTACTACGGCATGCGGGTGCTGCTCGTCCTATTCATTGTTGCGGCCATTGAGGAATGATGATGGAAGGTTTGAAGCAAGTGCAATTGGGGCATCTTGCTATTAAGACTTATCTGTATTTCTATTTTCTATTAGGAACACACAACTCCAGAAACCAGCAAGTTTCCTTTCCCTGATGTAAAATTCACGTGTCTGGGCTTGAGTTGCCCTGCTGTTCTAGAGAGGTGATGTTCTCAATAACATTACGGATCACTCTCAATTTGATTGACTAAAGCAGCTAAAATTAAATCAAGTTGTTGGTTGGATAAAAAATAATTGGTGATGTAGCTCAGTTGGTAAGAGCGGCGGATTCATAACCCGCAGGTCGGTGGTTCAAGTCCACCCATCACCACCATCTTCCCGCATCAGATCTAGGCTTTTTAGGCAGATTTCTTAGCTCACGACAGATTTAGAACATTCGTTTTCTTTTCATTCCGGGGTTTGTATATTCTTGAGATATTGAATTATTAGGAATATATAGGCATGTAAGCTATGGCCAGTTAAAAAAGAACGATAGTTCTAATTTATTCTTTTGCCATGAAAACGACCATTATTAGTTATTAAGCTTAAAGCTTGTTAGTAAAGATCTAGGCCCTGAGTCAATTCAACCCGAACGCCTGAGGGATCTGTAAATGCTGCAACCTTAACTGAAATCTCCTCGATTTCTCTAAGTTCGACATCAAACTCAACACCTTTTTCAACAAGTTCTTCATAAAAAACTTCCAGATTGTCTATTTCAAAACCAATATGATCTAAAGATCGTCCTCGAGTTGGTGCTGTTTCTGAACCTGCCCATTCCCCTGTAGGCAAGGCAAAACTCATGTTCATTCCGGGTACATTCGTAGTTGTTTCAATCCTGCCTCTAGGACGAATTTCAAGGTCAAAATGGTCCACATACCAGTCAAGCAGTTCTCTAAACATTGGCGTGCGATAATGTATGTGATAACCCGAGACCTCCACCGGTAGCGCCTGATCTTCTTGGAGTTCAACCCAAACTCCATCGGGCATCGTGACATATCCATTAGGTAGTCCCTCTGACCCAATAAATTCTCTGTCTACTGAGTAGCCAGCTGCTCTCCACTTATTTAGAAAATCTTCAATATTTCGTACTTTAAATCCAATGTGATCCATGACCGAACCTGCTGTTCCACCAGTAGGCTCACCTTTCTCCAATATGACAAAGAAATTAGGGAAGCGTATTGCAGTAAGTCCCCTTTCTGCGAGGCCATTTTGCTCACTTACTACTCCATCAAAATGATCAACCCAAAGTTTTGTGTGGGCTTCAGGGTCAGAGACTTGTAAATGGACGTGACCAAAAGTGATGCCCGCTTTGTTTGGTACCGCAAGTTGCCCATAACTGGTAGATGCCAAAATCAATAAAAAAAATAAGCTAAGCAGTCTCATGGTCGATACCCCTCTATTACGATGGACTTATTAATATTTTTTGTTAGGTAAGGATTGTATTGTATTACTATCATTAACAGCTAGGTAAGGTTTATTCGGTCTAGCTAGGTTTTCGAGCGATTAATTGGGCTAGTGCCGCGAGACGGTTATCAGGGTCTTCAACTATACCCTCCTGATACGAAATAATTTCAAGCCCTGTGCTTGCATCATTGAGTGCCTGTGGTGCAACTCGATACTTTGGGTTTTGTGGGCCGATTACTTTTCGAGTTGTAACTAAATGTTCCTCTACAATTAAGTAACCACCTGGTTTAAGTATTCGGTGTAAGTTATTTATTAGAGATAGATTGGTATACCTGATTACTACAACAAGGTCATAATTGGCATCAACTAAAAAGCCATTGTTTCGACTTAGTGTGCACTCAAGGTCTTTGTTAATGCATCTTATTGATAAATTTTCTTTTAGTATTTTTTTTTCAAGGATGCTCAGCGCAACTTCTGAAATATCCAATGAGTCAACTTGCCAGCCATTTTGAGCCAAATAAATTGAATTTCTTCCTGTACCACAGGCTATATCGATAGCATGTAATTCTTTTGATTGGTTTTGTACTTTTGGTAGCCATTTAACTAGCAGGTCGCTAGGATATGAGCGCGCACTGTATGCCCCTTTTTTATAGCGTTTATTCCATTTTTCTCGGCCAGATTGTTTCATATAAAACGATAATTATTTTTAGTGTTAAAAAATACTTTTTTCAGACCCGTTAAAAATAGCGTAATATTATTTAACAAAAAATAAGTTATGCAAGAATAACTAAGTGGGTGTTTCGTTATGAATAAAAAAATTTTTTCCTTCATGTGCCTGATCGGGCTCTATTTTGGGGTTGGAGTGATATATAAATCATATGCATCAGAAGCAGACTATCTTTTGTTATCACCTTTATCAGCAGAAAATGTTCCTGCAGATATCCATGAAGATTCCAGAGCTCGTTTGCCAATGGTACTCAGAGATAATTTAGATGCTGTTGGACAGGAAGCTTTTGATACTTATGTATCACCTGGAACAGGTTATGAGAGCGGCTTGAGTGGCCCTATAGGCATGTTAATGAACAGCCCAGTATTAGCGGAAGCTATTTTTGATGTTCGTAGTCGGGTGCGTTTTGGATCTGCAAAAGATCAACGTCTAACTGAGCTAACGATTATTACGACAGCGCGTGAAGTAGATAATCAGTATATTTATACCGCACACGAGCCTGCTGCAACTCGAAATGGGTTGCAGCAGGAGATTATAGATATTGTTAGATTCAGAAAACCTCTGGATGAATCCATGAAAATTCCCGGTCTTGGGGAAGAGGAAAAAACAATCATTCAGTTTACACGTGAAGCAATAAATGAAGATAAGGTGAGTTCTGATACATTTTCAAAGGCGATTAACGTTTTTGGTAATGAAGGTGTTATGGATTTGGTTGGTTTAATCGGCTATTACAATTTTATGGCGATAACTATAAGGTCATTTGATATACATAGGGATAACGGCAGTGAACTTCTGCTCCCTATAAGGCGTTAGTCAGCATTCTGATTACTAGCTCTTATAGGGTTTTGGTTTCTGTATTTAAGTAGTTTTTAGCTTAAGTTTAAATTGTGGTGGGTGGACGGATTGTTTGTCGATGGTATTACACCCCAAAGGCAAATATACGAGACTCTATTGATTCTCTTGGAGCTGCAGATTCTGGTGTGTTTTCTATATCAACTGCAGTATGTATGCACCATCGGGCTCTTCCATCTTCTCGGGAATCATAAGTTTTGATTAACAAGACTTCCTCTGGACTCATATCGGGGAAATAAACCCAACGTTGTTTAGGGTTGAAATGTGCAACGAAGATCTCTCCTATACGATCTTTAGCTCTTCTTTCTGCGCGGATTAAGTTTTTTGGGGAGACACTATTCGCATCACAAACAGCTATAGGGAAAGATTCAATTTTTTTAATTGGTCGCCACAGGTTTACTATAGCGAATGGTTTTTGTATGAATTTTTGAGCATTTGATCCCATAAAATCCTGAAGACGTTTTTTAGCTGAGCGAGGCGTATAATCATTGTGAATAACTGTTGTTGGTTCACGACTTAGTTTTTGTTTTCTCAGCTCCTCATCCCCAGAGCGTAAGGTGTGATCAAAAACGAATGTATCCTCAGCCCCGGTGGCGGTTTGCACTATTTTCTTGCATTCTGTTTCGTAAATTATTTTTCTTAGGTTAGAGTCATAAAAGTCTTTCATTGTTGTTGCATGGTTTAATAGCTGAAAACCATGATGATCTAGTGTAAAAGTTTCTTTCATTTTTCGCCCATCAGAAATGTGCATCAGTCGTTGCTCATAGTTTCCAACTAATTCTAGTCGAGCGTTCTTGCCACCAACCGATGCTTGATAAACGGGCGGTGGGCTTTTTTTAGCTAAGAAAGTTAAGGTTCCGCGAGTGCTCATTTATATGTCTGGATGTCACTGGCAATTAGGTCCAGGGGGGTCGTCCAGTTAGCCCAATCAGATCAACCATACGTTGGCGAAGCTCTGTATTTGGAAGCAAACCTTGACCTGCACTTAAGTTATCTAAAAGGTGTTGAGGGTTTGATGTTGCCTGAAGAGCTACTGTGACAGCTGGATGTGAGAGCACAAACTTAAGAAAGAACTGTCCCCAGCTATCACAGTCAAATTCTGTTGCCCAGTCTGGCAGAGCTTTACTTTGAACATGTGAGAATAAAGCGCCCGCAACGAAAGGACGGTTTACAAATACTGCGATTCCTCGGTCCATGGCTAACGGAAGTATTCTTTCTTCTGCTTGTCTTTCAGCAACGCTATAGTTAATTTGAATAAAATCGAGTGGTTCATTATTCATAATAGTGATGAAATCATCGTAAAGTTCCACACGAGAGGCAGTAATTCCTATATAACGATAAATGCCCTGTGCTTTTCTCTCTTTAAGTATGGGTAGTTGTGTTTTCCAGTCAGCCAAACTATGTACCTGCATTAAATCAATATTTTCAACGCCCATTTTTTGTGCTGAAGCATCCATTTGACGAATACCTTCAGCATGGCTACCTGCGCGAACTTTGGTAGCTACAAATAAATCGTCAGGCAAATTGATTCGTTCTGCTAGATATCCGAAGGCAGCTTCAGATGGGCCATATGCTGGGGATGAATCCACCACTGTGCCGCCATGTCTAAAAAACAACTCTAGAACCCTTTGAAGAGGGTTAAGTTCATTGGGATCGTCCCCAACGTTAAATGTGCGATAGGTTCCAAGACCAATGACTGGTAAGTATTCGCCAGTTTTAGGGATTGCCCTCTGCATAAGGGTGATTTGAGCGCGTAAATGAGTTGGCGTAAATGCTCCCAACAAGCATAGTTGACCAGTGTTCGCCAGAATCTGGCGCCTTGTGATCATAAAGTTCTTTCCTTTATCAGTTGCGTTGTTGGCGATACTCATCCAGACGAGTTTGAACAAACCTCATTCTTTCGCCGAACTGGCCATTTCCACCACCAACTTCAACTCCATCAGAATAAGTGATAAAGGTCCATTCAACTAAGTTATATCCAAATCTTGAAGGGCGCCCTAAGACTTGAACCTCGTCTCCCGGTTTAAATTGATCATCAGTCCAGCCTGCTCGTCTGAGATTAATAATACTGTCACCTTCGGCCATCCATTGTTCTATTTCGCCCTCATCGTTTGTTACATCTAAGTAAATACGTGAGTGCGGATTCACTGGTCTGAACTCGGTGACAATCCCATTGATTTCTACGCGTTCGTCAACGATATAGTGAGCAGCTGGATTATGATGAGCTTGGGAAGGCAATGAGAGTAATATTGTTGCCCAACAAAAAAGCATTAAAGTTTTATTGATCATTTTTCCCTCTTTTACATTTCACCAGAGATTGATTCACAAGGGGCATCCAATAGCTCAACCTCTGGCGTGAAAACTCTAGTACGTTCTAAAACAAGTGGCTCACTAAACATTATGGGATCAATTAATGTGAATTGCCCATGCAGCCGCGTCCCATCTTCACTCAAAGTATAGCGCTCAATTGTACGGGCATTGTCAGCGTTATGGATATTCAGTGCATCTTCCGCAATATTGGCCGAGATATTGGCGGTCTCAATAACTAATGTATTTCCCTCATACCAACCAATCGAATGCCCTATTGCAGACAAAGGCCCATTTTCTGGGTGACCTCGACCATCCATGTAAATTATACGATCAGCGGCCAAATCTTCTGGTCTAATTATGATTTGGTCTTGGGATTGCTCAATCAGTATCGGGTCGTTATGCAATATGGTTCGAAATACCCCAAATAACTCACACTGGATAGAAGGGTCGTCCGCATGATCAAAGACAGCGAGATAATCTATTTGTTCCTGTGTATAGAGTTCACGAATAGCTGCACGATTATAAGTGCTGATTGCTTCTTCAATTTCTAGAGCTGATAGGTGATCATTTTCTGGCATAAGCAACTCATCAAGGTACTCATAGGTCTCCGATGTGCAGTTACAGGCAAATAGCTCCTCAACCGACCAGTTAGGGTGATCTATAGCCGTGACTGTTGTACTCCACACCCCCCCAATATTTGGTGGTGAGTCTTGTCCTAGTGCAAAACGAAAACTTAACAAAATCCCTAAGGTAAGTATCACCAAAAGTTTAATCATAGAATTATTTTTAGGTCTTGTTATTCCCCGGTGGCTCATTTTTCCTCCTAGGCAGTTATCTTTTTAAAAGATTCTATCCTTATTATCCTTCTTATAGTGAAGATTTTTATTATTACTAATTTTCGGACGAATCTGGTGTCCATGCTCCAGTAAATTCGTTAGGCTGTCTGAGACGACCATCACTACTTATAGAAAATTCTGATTCCGGTTCTCCTGTGATTGGATCTTCAACACCAACGTATTCATAACGGGTTTGTACACGAGAGTAATTCCCTTCATCATCAGCTTCAAATCGAATTCGTCTTCCCATCTCATCAAGCATGCCTAAAGATTGTTGAAACAGTCCTGGAGGAGGGTAGTCATCCGGCACTGTTCCTTCCAAGAGATAAAGTCGCTGATTAAGCATGTAAAGTCCAATGAATGAACGAGATTGATCTGGGTGCAGAATTTGTATTTGATGGCCCGGTACGCCATCTACCTGTCCAAAAGCATCATAGGTGATTTCACCACTATTTCTTTTGCGAATATTCCAGGATTCATAGGCAATAGCACCTCTAATATCTCTGAAATGTCCACGCCCCCTGCAAGTATTAGGACTAACTATATCGGTTTCAGCGGCAATTTGAAGGCACAGGTCTTCGTGTGCTTGCTCAGCAACCGTGTAGTCTATGACTGTAATCGCATAGCGTCCATTTGGGTTTTGGACGCTATAGATACGTGAAGGAATAGTTGCGCCAAATTCCGTTACGTAATCTTCCTCAATTACTTCGGGGTCTGAGGGGAAATTAACAATAAACTGATCTTGTTCACTAACGTACTTAAACCAGCCTTGTGCATAAGCTGCCCCTGAAACAACTAAACCGATTATGAGCGATAGGAGCATATTTAATTTTAATGGACGCATTTTTTCTTTTTCCCCTAATAAGTCGGATTGAATAATAAATTTAGTCAAACTCTTTTTCTGAACCATCATCTAGCGTTATGTAGCCAAGTAGACAACCTCTAGAACCATCTTTCAATGGGTGGCATCTCATACGGAGTTCATCGCCTACCTGAATACTTTCTTGAGTCCATCCATCTCGGCGAAGCTGTGTCACGCTAGCACCTTCAATAGCCCAAGGTCTTGGCTGTCCATTAGCATCAGTTACATTAAGGTAGATCCAACTATGAGGGTTCATCCAATGGATTTCACTTACAGTACCCTCAAGAAACAACCATTCTGATTCAACATAGTTGGCATGTGAGTGGTGTCCAGAAGCAATTGGATTAATCGCCATGAATACCAATATGGCTAAAGTACCTTTTATTTTTAAACTCATTGCTATCTCCTTTAGCAATAACTTATATACATTGTAAGGCAGTGTTTTCAGTTTGGGTAAACGGGCACTGCAACTCGATCACCAAAAACTGATTGAAGTCCTGCAATAGCACAGGCTTCATCATTCTTACTTCCACCCACACCTATCGCACCTATCATTTGACCATCAACGACTATTGGTAGTCCACCCGGTTCTAAGTGCCACTCGAATAACAGAACAGAACGGGGTAGACCATAAGGTCTATTAGCTAACCCGGCACCACGTACTGAGGTTGGGTCGCGACTTTGCAGGGCTGTTTGAGCTCGAAGCATGGCAGCTTGGATTCCAGTATTAACCTGTCCGTCCATTCTCTCTCCATGAACAGCCACGCCCGAGGGATCTAAAATGACTAATGACATCGTGTCTTCCCTTTCTGTTGACCATGCACGACAGGCTTGAGCTACATTTCTTGCAGCATCACCTGAAATTTGGGCTCCATTTCTAATCTCTGCTGCTGCATCCCCTGAGACCACAAATTCTGGTGGAAGATTAGATGTTGGTGTTTCTACTGAAAACCGCGGAACTGGAGCAACTGTAGGAGTTCTTGGGCGTGGAATATCTTCTGCTAGAGGCGGCTGTGGTCCCATCACTTCTGTCATAGCCTTATGCGCACAAATCTCATCACTCCATCCTTCCTCAACCCTTGGTGCCGATCCACCAACCCCAATAGCACCGATTAGTTGATCATCCACAATAATAGGGAGACCACCCGAATTAGAAAATACGCCTAGCTCTATTTGTTGCCATTCCTCACTAGGGTTGCGTATTACTTGGTTCATTCTTTCTTTGGAGGGACCACGAATTGTCAACGCTGTTTGCGCCTTCATTTCTGCAGTAGCTGTGTTTACCCAACGTTCACCATCCATTCGGTGCATATATACATTATTACCATCATTATCAATAACATAAACACTAATGCTGACTTCTTCTTCTTCGGCTAAAC
This sequence comes from Rhodospirillaceae bacterium, assembly GCA_002718345.1. GTDB lineage: Bacteria > Pseudomonadota > Gammaproteobacteria > Steroidobacterales > Rariloculaceae > UBA6522. The sequence goes on along the minus strand of PBDA01000044.1, from coordinate 23,786 downwards.
GCTCACAAGCCATCGTGATTTTTTCAGCCGTTTCAAGGTTGATAGATGTAGTATCCAACATTGCTTTAGCTGCAGATCCTGAAACAACAAACTTTGACGAAGCGTTTTGGGTATTTCCTGATAAAGCTATACCCATCGATGTAATAGCAAGATAAAAGTTAGCTTTGATCATTCGTTTGTTCATTATTTTTCCTCTATTAATGTATTTATTTTTTGTTTCTGGTTCATGAGGTAAGCCAAGAGAAAATTTATTGATTTCAAGTCATTTTGTTAAGTTTACCTATCTTGGAGCTTTAAAGCGCAAAAGAAATTATATTTAGAGATAGTCTAAGCATAGAAAATAATTAAAAAAAGCTGTGGTTGTTTGTCAGCTTAGGTATTTTAAACTGGGTAGAATGGAACTCGGAGAGTTTTTTCCATGTTATTTTAAAGCTCACCTAGCTAGGCAATTTATAGAAGGGACTGATTAACAATGATTTGCGCTAAGTTTCCAAAAATTAAAAATATTTTTACTAAGAGTTCCATCAAGTTCATTGTAGTGGTTTTAGCGCTTTGTTCATGGATAGAAATATCTGCTTTAGCTCAGACTGATTTTGCTCATCCATATCAGAGAATGGCTAAGGAGTTTCTTCATGAGCTTATAGAAATAGATACTACCCATAGCACAGGCAGTACAACTGTAGCTGCTCAGGCTATGGCAGATCACCTCATTGCTGCAGGGTTCCCTGAAAGGGATGTCCAGGTACTTGGTGAATTGCCACGAAAAGGTAATTTAATTGTTCGTTACCGGGGGCGAGATGCTGCTAGCAAACCGATACTTTTTCTTGCACATCTAGATGTGGTTGAGGCAGACCCCGAAGATTGGACTGTTGACCCGTTCAAATTCACTGAAATGGATGGGTATTACTATGGCCGAGGTACTCTTGATGATAAAGATGAAATCGCCATTCATGTGGCTAATTTAATTCGGTTGCTTCGAGAAAATTTTCTTCCTGATCGAGACATCATTATGGCGTTTACTGCTGATGAAGAATCAGGCCCTAATAACGGTGTTGCATGGCTTATTGCTAACCATCGTGATTTGATCGATGCAGAGTTTGCTATAAATGAAGGAGGAGGGGGGTTTCTTCAAGATGGGTTACATGTATCAAATAATGTGCAAGCTAGCGAAAAGATTTATCAGAGTTTTCGCATAGAGGTTATGAATCCAGGCGGACACAGTTCACTTCCTGTAAAAGATAATGCAATTTACCGTCTTGCTGATGCACTTGGAAGAATCCGTGATTATGACTTTCCGGTTAGGCTTAATGAGGTGACTCGATCATTTTTTGAGCGTACTGCATTATTAGAGACAGATGAAGTGGGTGCTGCAATGCTTGGAATCTTGCAGGATGTTCCGGACCTGGAAAGTATTAGCAGGTTAGCTATCATTCCTAACTACAATTCCCGAATGCGTACTACCTGTGTTGCAACTCAACTTGAAGCTGGCCACGCTGAGAATGCGTTGCCTCAACGTGCTACAGCTATAGTTAATTGTAGGATCTTGCCTGATGAACACCCATCTGATGTATTAGATATGCTCAATTCTTTGGTTGCAGATAGTGAAGTTAGCATCACGCCACTCGCTGATGCAAAGCCTTCACCTCCTTCTCCTCTGACGCCTGAGGTTTTAAATCCTATCGAAACTATTACTGAAGACATGTGGCCAGGAGTACCTGTAATTCCAATCATGAGTGCTGGTGCAACTGATGGCCTATATCTGCGAAATGCAGGTATCCCAGTTTACGGTGTTTCGGGTATTTTTAGGGAACGAGGAGACAATCGTGCACATGGGCAGGACGAGCGTATATCTATCACTTCTTTTTTTGACGGGCAGGAGTTTTTGTACCACCTGACTAAAACTTTATCTCAAACATCTGGTCGCTAGGAGTATTTTAAAAGCAGATATGAGATTGTTATGATTAATTTCGGTTAGGTTGAGAGGGTTTTTATTCCTGCTTCCTCAAATGCTTTGGATAGTTTTTCCATTACATCTGGTACAGTTATCAAATCCATAGCATGTGGGTTTCGAACACGCTTTCCCCATTTTATCTCGCTAACTCTAGCATTAAATTCCTGCTGTACAGCTTCCGGATACTTGTCAACGATTAAATGTTGACTTTTATAGGGGCCTGTTCGATTTGTATTAGATGTTGCATAGAGTCCGATAACAGGTGTTCCAGCTGCTGTAGCCATATGTGCAGGCCCTGAGTCAGGACAAAGCAATACAGTAGCACGCTCTAATAAAGCTAATAATTGTTTTAATGTAGTTTTTCCAATTAAGTTTGTTACGTTTCCTTGGCAGTTAAGTGATATTTTTTCTCCATATTTTTTTTCTGTTTCTGTGTTTCCGCCAGTAAGGATAATTTTCGCCCCATATTGTGAATCAGCAAAGTCGGCGATTTTTGAGTAATGGCTCGCTTTCCAGTTTCTAAAATTTCTAAAACGTTCCCCTGTGCATGGGCTAATTACTAAAATAGGTTTGCTACCACTTGTATGATTAAGCGCAAAATCACGATCATTTTTAGAAATTGGAATATCCCACCTTAAATCTTTTGGATTAATGTTTAAAGTCTTAGCAAATTGAAGAAATCCGTCCATAACATGCTGACGAGGCAAATGAGGAATGTGGTTATTGCAAAAATACCATTGAAAATCTCGAGCACGATTGCGGTCAAAACCAAGACGAGTTTTTGAGGAAATCATTAGACTGACAAGATTTGCCCGCAAAGAGGCATGCATATGAAGCATAAGATCAAAATTTCTATGTCGGACCTGCCTAAAAACATCTGCATATCCACGAATACCTCGTTTTTTATCGAGGATAATAAACTCAACATTGTCAAGACCAGCAAGAAGTTCGTGTTCCACCTTTCCAATTAACCATGTTAGCTTTGTATCCGGCCAAGCTTTTTGAATTGCACGGACAACAGGAACCATATGGCAAGTGTCTCCAATCGAAGACAGCCTGATAACGCATATTCTTTTCGGGGGAAAATTGAGAGTAGATAACACCGTAGTTAATAGCTTAAAGAATTGGTGAATGATACTCCAAGGATAAAATTTCTACATACATTCACTTTATCCTTTTGGATGAGTAATATCTCTCGAAACTATATAGTTGTGAGAAACCTTGAGAATAAAAGTTCTTTGCATCACTGAAGACCCGGATCGGCCCACTATTGCTACATTTTTAGGTATGCATGAAGAGGGAATAGATATAAGTGTCGTTTGTTCTCAACAACACTACCGCCATAAGGAACTTGTCGATGCTGGTCTAAACACTATTCCTATTGAATTTAAAGGTCGTAATGATTCTCATGCAATTTCCCAGCTTCGCGAGGAATTGCATAAAGGCAAATATGACATTATCCATCTCTTAGGAAATCGAGCATTGCAAAATGGGTTGATTGCAACAAGAGGAATATCAATTCGAATAGTCGTTTATCGTGGCATTGTAGGTAATGTCAGTTTTTTTAATCCTATTTCATGGAAACGAACTCTCAATCCCAGGATTGATCGGATCATATGTGTAGCAGATGCTGTCCGTGATCATTTTTTAAGAATGTGGCCTGTTTCTTTGCGTGTGCCATCGAAACATCTCATTACTATCCACAAAGGGCATAATGTGGATTGGTATAAAAAACCTCCTGCAAATCTGAAGGATTTTGGTGTTCCAGAAGGCGCTTTTGTAGTGGGATGTGTGGCTACCTATAGGCCCCGCAAGGGGATTGAAGTGTTGATAGAGGCGATGAAAGATTTTCCTGATGATTGGGACATTCATTTGCTATTAGTTGGTGATATGGATTCCAAAAAGTTAGATAAAAAAATCTTGGCAAGTCCAGTTTCAAGAAAAATACACAGGGTCGGTTACGTAGAAGATGCTACACCGCTTACTGCGGCATGTGATGTCTTCGTGTTACCTTCTATAAAAAGGGAAGGCCTAGCACGTTCTGTAATTGAAGCAATGGTTTATCGTGTGCCATCGATAGTTACAGACTGTGGCGGGAGTCCTGAGTTGGTGGTAGATGGCATTACAGGAATTGTGGTTCCTACACGTGATCCTAGGGCAATTAATAATGCTATATGTAGGTTGTATGAAAATCCTGATCTACGTCTACAAATGGGTCAGGCGGCTCGTCAGCGTATAGAAAGTAAATTTCGTATAAAGGATACTATTAAAAAAACGATTACAGTTTATCGTAGTCTAATGTCAGAGTGACTTTAAAGAGATAACCTTTATTAACTAACTTCAGATTCAAAAGGAATAATTATGAAGTGTTTAAATACCGTGGTTTTAATGATTGTTTCATCATTTATATGGCTTAGTCCGGCAGTCGCACAACAATCAAACGATGATGTGCCCTTAATACCGTTTCATTCAGTTCCAAATTTTCTTAAGTACTCTCCAGAAAGGAATCTAGGAGAAATATTAGGAGTAGCAGTTAATTCCAAGGGACGAATAATGGTGCTAAATCATCCTGGTTCTGCTCACAATGGAGGTCCTCTCTACGGTAACGCTACTACGGAAATTTTAGAATTTGACGAAAATGGTTATTTTGTTCGGGAGATTGGTCAAGGCGTTTATGGTCTAGGTTATTCTCATTCTATTCGCTACGATAAATATGACAATTTGTGGTTAGTAGATAAAGGTGCTAACTCAGTAATTAAATTTGACCCTGCCGGCTACGTAACGATGAATCTTGGAAGGCGACCAGAGGGTTTCGATCCATACCATCATGTTAGTGGAGCTGATGCTGTACCACGGGATGGATATTTTGGTGGGCCAAGTGATGTAGCATGGGACGAAGAAGATAATATTTTTGTAAGTGATGGTTACCTCAATTCACGAATAGCAAAGTACGACAAGCATGGTAACTGGATAAAGTCATGGGGCTCATACGGTTCAGAAATAGGACAGCTTAACTTGCCGCACAGTATGGATGCAGATCGTGAAGGAAATCTTTATGTTGCTGATCGTACTAATCGCAGAGTCCAGGTTTTTGATTCTGATGGAAACTTTTTAAGAATGATTTTTTTGAACGTTCCATTTGATAAGACTATGCAGCCTATTCTTGGGAATGTAGATCCTAATCAACCTGATGAAACTCAACCGTGGGCAGTATGTATTTCAGAAGGAAGTCCTCAGTATTTGTGGGCTGCTGATCAGCACCCAGGACGTATCTATAAAATTCAGTTGGATGGCAAGATTGTAGGCATGCTAGGCGAGTCTGGTAAACAGCTAGGGCAGTTCAACTGGATACACGGAATTGATTGTTCTCAGGAAGGTGTACTGTATATCGCTGATCTAAATAATTGGCGTGTTCAGAAATTGATTTTGAATCCCTGATTTTGACGTCATTTCAAGCCAAATTTTTTGGAATCATAAAAATGAAAAATAAAAAAAGTTTTTGGTTGACCTGTTTGCTCGTTGGAGTCATTTCTTTATCGGCAATGGCACCCGAAAAATTCTTGATTGCTCAGACTCGAGAGGAGGGGCCATGGTGGCCATCCCCACATGGCGTGCAGGATCAGGCAGGTGCATCCAATTACGTCACCCCCCAAAAAATTCTTGCAGCATTACAAATTCCCGTAACAGGCCAAACCTATGAACTAGGACATATGTATGAGCCAAGTATGCCGCTTTATGGGCCAAGGCCGTATTTTCTGCAGGTAATACCGCCTCTTCCTCCAACCAGTGGAGAAGGAGGTATTTCCAATTCCGAATATTTTTCAGGATTCATAGGCCAGATGGGGACTCAATTTGACGGCCTTGCACATCAGGGCGGAAATGTTCAAATGGGAGATGGCTCGTTTCAATCTGTTTTCTACAATGGTTTCTCTGTGAATGATCTTTTTGGAAAAAACCGTGGTCTTGGAGGTGTAGAGGCTTTAGGTGTTGAGCAAATGAAACCATTTATAACTCGTGGAATATTAATTGATATAGCAGGTTATAAAGGTGTTGAGGCCCTACCCGCAGCTTATGAGGTTACATTAGAGGATATGCGTGGGGCTCTAGCGCGTCAGGGAATGAACTCGAATGATATTGAGCAAGGTGATGCCGTATTTTTTAACTATGGTTGGTCTATAAATTGGGATAACCCTTCAAAGTACAATGATTCATATATTGGTGTAGGTGAGAATGAGGGATCACCGGGAATTTATGCTGATATAGTTAGGGTTCTTATTGAGCGTAAAATTTCGCTCGTAGGGGCTGATAGTTGTTGTGTTGAAGTTAGGCCAAGGCCAGGCGTAGAAAACGTTCATCGTATGCTTTTTTTGCGAGATGGAATTCCAATGTTAGAAAATATGGAATTGAGAGGACTTGCTGCAGATGAAGTCTATGAATTTCTGTTTATAGGACTGCCAGAACGCATAAAGGGCGCTACTGGTTCTCCAATGAGGCCAATAGCTATTAGATAAATCGAGCATTCAAAGCTTATAGAATGTTTATATGCTAGTTTTTGTTGGAAGATATCAGACGTTACATAAAACGGCCGCCACTTACATGTACTGTTTGCCCAGTAACATAGGTATTTTTTGGGCACGCAAATGACAGTACTACTTGGGCAACATCTTCACACGTGCCACGAGCGTTAGCTTCATCATCATTGTATTCTGCTTGGGGTTGACCAGCTTTGCGTTTCGTATCTATAAGCCCGGGGACAATACAATTAGCGCGAATGCGTCCAGCACCCTCTGCGGCTAAAGCGCGGGTTAAGCCAGCAATTCCAGCTTTGGCTGCAATCACATGGGCTCGTCCTTTTGCAGGCTTATGCGCGCTCAGTCCGCCTATGTTGATAATTGAGCCTTTACATTTTTGAGGTAGACGCCTAAAAAGTTCTCGCGAAGTTAGGAAAGGTCCGGTAAGCATAACTGACATCACAGCGTTCCATGTATCCAAGTCAATATCTGTGAAAGGTGCATGAGGCCTGAAACCTGGCCCATTGACCAGAATAGAGACGCGCCCGAACTTTTCCTCACATTGATTAAAAGCATTAGATACAGATTCCTCATCCGAAATGTCAGCTATTAGACCCACAGCCTTACCATCAGATTCTGACAAGTGTGACAATGCTTTTTTAAGGGCACTGTTATCTGATCCTCCCACTATACAAACGTGGGCACCGGAAGCTTTGAGTGCTTCAGCAATACTTAATCCTATATTGCGAGTTCCGCCTACGATGAGCGCTGTTTCTCCTTTTAAATTAATATTCCAGTCCATAACGTTACCTTGCTAGAAGGCTTGTCAATGCACGAATGGATTCAAGGTTTTCTAAGTGCCTGATCAGCTCTACAATTTTTTCAGTGGATCCTTTATCCCACTCCGCAAACTCTGCACAACCTCTAAATTTCTCAGCTACCTCATCATAGCTCATTGGGTTTGCTGGACTTCCTTTACCAAAGTCTGCTTGTCCAGATATAGAACTTCCATCTTTAAGGTGTATATCAATAATGGTTGTCATTTTATCGTAGCCGGCTGCTTCTGCTTCAGGATTCACACCAAAGTTGATGCGACTAATCATATCCTGAACGTCGAGACGGTTTGTTGTTTCATCAGTAAATTCAGGAAGTGCACCACGGCGTTCTAACAGCAGTATTGCCATACAAAACTCCATTGAGAATTTTGCTTGTAACTCATCTTTTGGTTGATGGTGAATTAGTGCATTAGGCATATTGTGGTTAGTGCCGACATCTACTTTTTCAACATCATCTGGTTGAATATTGTGTTCAAGAATAAGTTCCATCATCTTTGTCATTCCAGGATGTGTTAATGACCCTGATGGGTGCGGCTTGATAGAGACTCCTGGATTTACGAATGTCCATGGGTTTCCAAGCTTGCCTGTTACTGCCTCTAGTGTGAAACCGCCTCCATGTGCTTGAAAGAAGCCTCTTGGAGATTCTAAAATTTTATTAGTAGCGGTCCACCCAGCTTTTGCAAAATCTGCTGCTATGACACCAGCTTCAGCTGCTCGCCCAGCATGAAAGGGTTTTGTCATTGTGCCAAAATTTTCACGAAGCCCTGCAGCTTGGCTAGCTGCTATCGCTAATGTACAAATGGTGTTATCTAAACTCAGGTTGTAAAGTTTTGAAACAGCTGATGCTGAGGCAAAGACACCACAGGTAGCTGTTGCATGAAAACCATGTTGATAGTGTCTTGGTGATATCGCTTCAGCAATTTTTGTTTCTACTTCCAGTCCTAAATTGTACGCAACAGCTAATTCTTTGCCTGACTGGTTTTGTTTTTCGGCTATTGCAAGAGCAGCTGGTAGACAAGGCGCGGTTGGATGAGTCAGTAGGCCATAGACCCGATCTTTTTGAACAGCTAGTTGAGTGTCATCATAATCATCTGCATGGACGCCAATCCCATTGGCAAATGCCGCAAAACGTTCTGGAACCCGCAACTCAGTTCCTATAACTGTTGTATCCCCAGAAAGGTTCAGAGACCCAAGGTAGTTTTTTACAATTTTTCCACTTTCTGCAACTGAGCCTGATAAAGCTAGACCAAGTCCATCAAGTATCGATTTCTTTGCAAGCTCAATGACATCTTCAGGAATATCTTCATAGGATGTTTCCCTTATAAAGCTAGCCACTTCCTGAGTTAGGCCCTTTCCATAACTAGTTGTTATATCTGGTGTGAAAGCTTCTATGTCTCTAGCTTTTGCCATTCAAGTTTCTCCCTATTAATTTTTATTTTGGTCTTGCTTAAATTTCTCTTATGAGTGCTTTATAAGTGAAGTCTAGGTATTTTTTCTGCGGCGGGAAAGAAGATTAGCGAACAAGGATCTAAATTGTGACCCTGTGAGACTAACCACTGCTAACACAAAAAATGCCATCGCAATTGGTCTTGAGAAAAACCCAGACCATTGCTGATCAAAAATAATCATTGACTGGGCTAAGGATGTTTCTATCAGACCTCCTAATACAATACCCATGATGATGGGTGCTGGACCGAATCCATTTTTCTTTAAAATAAATCCGACAAGCCCTGCAATTATCATGATCCAAACATCAACGATAGATTGATTAAGTCCATAGGCGCCAACAAAGCATAGAGCGAAAACTGTTGGCCACAAAAAAGTTGGTGGGATAAGGCTGATTCGAGCAAAAACCTTTGCGCCTAGTAAACCAATGAATAAAAAAAGTATATTTGCTAGGAGCATGGCAAAGAAAATGCCATATAAAAGACCCGGCTGTTCTTCGAATAGGTAAGGCCCTGGTCGAAGACCTTGAACCTGAAGTCCACCGAGAATAACTGCTGCTGTCGCACTTCCTGGAATTCCAAGTGCCAAGGTTGGCACCATTGCGCCTCCCGTAGCAGCGTTATTGGCAGCCTCAGGGCCAGCAACACCTTCGATTGTGCCTTTTCCAAATTCCTCAGGCTGGTCAGACCATCTTTTAGCTTCGTTATATCCGATCATTGCAGCCATCGTGCTTCCTTCGGCCGGCAGCACACCCACAAAAACACCAATACCACTTGAACGTAATATGGCATTTTTAACGCGACGAAAATCATTTAACGTTGGGAGTTTCAGGGCCGATAAAGCTACAGCAATTCTTTCGCGTCCTAGTTCTTGAGCCTGACTCAATAATTCAGTTACTGCAAAAAGACCAATAAGCACTGGAATGAATTGAATGCCTTCGTACAGTTCTGGGACCCCAAAAGTAAATCGCTCAACACCAGTAGTAAGATCAATGCCTACAGTTGCAATAAGCAACCCAAAACATCCGCCAATTAAATTTTTCAGCGGCGCTTCACCGCTTATAGACGCAAGCATTGATAACGCAAACACACCTAAAGCAAAGTACTCAGGCGGCCCAAAGCTATAAGCTATTCGTGCAAGTAGGGGGGCTGCAAATAGTAAAACTAATAAGCTTAATATCCCTCCGCTTACCGAGGAAACAGCTGCTATTCCTAAAGCGCGACCCGCTTCTCCCTTCATGGCCATTGGGTATCCGTCAAAAGCAGTTGCTACGGCTGGGGGAGCCCCTGGGGCGTTAATCAAAATAGCCGTTATTGATCCGCCAAAAGTTCCTGCGCAATAAAGAGCGGAGAGGAGCGCAATTGCTGGTATAGGTTCAAGATACAGAGAAAATGGCAGTAAAAGAGCAACACCCATAGAGGAAGACAGGCCTGGCAACGCCCCGATTATTACTCCGACAAGTGTACCAGCGACAATTAACCCTATTACATAGGGGTCTGTCAGAACTGGTAAAGCATATTCAAATCCTAAGTTCATTGGTTGTATAGTAATCCTTCTAGTATCAACCCAATTGGGAATCGAACATCTAAGCCTAGTGTAAAAATAATATAAATACTGATAGGCAAACAAACAGCTAATATTGTTATGGGGCCATAGCGCTTTTCACCCCATGCAATTGGCAGCATTATTGCTATCACGCCAAGAGTTATTAGCGTACCAATAAAGTGCGCGACTATACCTGCAGAGGCAATTATCACAATTGTTGTCCAGAAAGATCTTGGAAGAAACTCTGGAGACTTTGAGTTCTTTCCAATACCAGTGAACAACAAAATCATGCTTAACACAGCAATAATAGATATCACTACTCTTGGGAAGAAAGTTGGTGGCACATTCTGAGAAAGCATTGCAGGGACTTCACTAAAGCCGGTTGTCAGCCAGTAAGCAATTGTACAAAGGCCTAATAATATGATTCCAGCAATAGAATTTTGATGTTTCATAGGAAATCTAGTATTCGTTCAGTCTTCTTGGATGATTCCAAGAGAAATCATGGCAGCACGGGCATCGTTGTATAGACGACGTACTTGGTTATCCCACTCTACACGTCCAGCAATACTGCTTGCGTCAAGACCTGAACCTTGAAGATAGTCCTGAAATTCAGGCTGTTGCATACTTTCCATCATACCTCGTTCAAGCGTATCTATTCTGTCTTCAGGTGTTCCTTCTAATACAAGATAGCCTCGTACAGTGGAAAAAACCACGTCGTAGCCAAGTTCAACTGTTGTTGGTACATCATTGATTACAGGAATTCGTTCTTCTGACATAACTGCAAGAGCGCGAAAATCTCCACGAGTGAGTTGATCTAGTGCCTCGGTAAGGTTTAGTCCTGCAGCGTCAATGCTTCCACCCATAAGGTTTGTTACGATTTCCCCACCACCAGCGAAAGGCACTACGCTCAATTGAGTTTCAGCTTTTTGAGCAAGTATGGCTCCTGCAACATGATCAACTCCACCAATTTGGGTAGTACCCCATTTGATAGGTTGTTCTCGTCCACTATCAATCAATTCCTCTAAAGTTTGTAACTGACTATCACTTCTTACCATTACTACAATTGGATCATCAGTTGCGCGCGCTACTCCGACAAGGTCGTCAATTGATAATGGACCTTGGCCCCTTGCTATTGCAAAAAGATGTGTTGGTGTAATTGCAAGTACAGTATGACCATCTCGTGGACGGTTATTTACGTATGCCATGGCAACAACACCCCCGCCACCCGCTCTTGGCAGTACGCTCATATTTGCGTCTAATGCTTGCCGGGCCCCTCTTAACACAGCGCGAGCTGTTGCATCTGTGCCACCACCAGGTGAAGTGTGAGTAACAACGTCGATAGGACGAGAGGGGTAAGTTTCTTGCGCCACAGAGATTGAGCTTAATGAGCACACAATAGCTGAAAGAATTAGTGCTGGGATAAAAAAATTTCTTAAATTATTTGCTTTCATTCTAAAAACTCTAGCACGATGTTATTTTGGAGAGGGTTATACTACAGAGATGTGGAGAAGGGGTGAATTATGAGGAAAATTTTAATAATTCTTTTTGTCTCGTGGCCAATGACTGGTCAAACTCAAGATCAGTATCTTATTGATTGGGCTGCGGTTGAAGATGAAGCCCTTACATATTTTACTGAACTATTACGAATAAATACCACTAACCCACCAGGTAATGAGACTGCTATTGCTACATATCTTCGCGATGAGCTTGCAGAAGATGGAATTGAGGGCCGACTTTATGCTCTTGAGCCTGGCAGAGACAATTTGGTTGCCCGAATTAGCGGTAATGGATCCAAATTGCCTGTGTTAGTGATGGGTCATACAGATGTAGTGGGCGTTCAGAGAGAAAACTGGTCTGTAGAACCATTTGATGCGGTGCGACGTGACGGATATATCTATGGTCGTGGGTCACTTGATGATAAAGACAGTGTCACAGCAGGCCTGATGATTCTCCTTATGCTAAAACGTTATCAAGTCGAATTAGACCGCGACGTGATTTTCCTTGCTGAAGCAGGAGAAGAAGGCACTCCATATCTTGGTATCGATTTTATGGTTAATGAACATTGGAATGAAATCGATTCGCAATACTGTCTTGCAGAAGGTGGGGGAGCAATTGCTCAGGATGGTGAAGTACGTTATGTATCAATCGCTACAGCAGAGAAATTTCCAATGCGAGTTCAGCTTGTGGCTCATGGTACTGCCGGACATGGCTCTGCCCCTAGAGCAGATAATGCAATTGCAGCCCTTTCTGCAGCGGTCGCAAAATTATCTGCGTGGCAACCGCCAATGCGTTTAAATCAAACAACGGAAGCATATTTTGAGCGACTTGCTTCGATAAGTTCAGATGAAGATGCAATGCGCTACAGAGGAATATTAGATCCAGAACGGCAGGCTAGGATCCAGCAATATTTTGCTTTGAATGATCCTCGCCATTATTCAATTCTTAGAACGGGGATAAGTCCAACAATTATTAGCGGCGGGTTTCGTAGAAATGTTATCCCGGCAAGCGCAGAGGCAACACTAGATATAAGAGCATTACCCGATGAGAATCCTGAAGATTTTTATGATGATATGGCTGCTGTAATTAATGACCCGAATGTAGAGATTATTCCAGAGGGAATCTACAGGCCACCGGGTCAGCCATCACCAATAGATAATGAAATGTTTCAGGTAATTGAGTCAGTTAATACTAGACTTTTCCCTGAGTCAGTCACCCTTCCAACAATGTCTGCTGGTTCTTCAGATAAGGCTCAAATGCGTGCTGCTGGTGTCCCATGTTACGGGTTTGGTCCTGTTCTTAATGAGGAAGATTTAGGTACTGGTGGCGGAGCCCACGGAGATGATGAAAGAATACCTGAAGATTCCTTGCTGAAATTAATTCAGTTTCTTTGGTACACAATTATCGGCATTGCAGCAACAACACCATAAAACCTATAGCCAAAAATTAAGTCAAGATTTCTGGGAAATAGATAGAAACCGAAGGTAATAAATGCAAAAACCAATAATTTTTTCTAAGACTGCGAGCGTTGTTGAATTAGATGCGGGAACTTTCTATTGGTGTGCTTGTGGCAAATCGCAAAATCAGCCTTTTTGCGATGGTTCGCACAAAGGTACAAAGTTCTTACCTAAACCCTTTACGCTGGAGAAGAAAAAACGAATTGCTTTGTGTAACTGCAAACATACGGAAAATAGTCCATTCTGTGATGGTACTCATAAGAGTCTGTCAAGACTTATACATTGAAGCGGAAATGAATCACATCGTCATTAGCTAAAATATAATCTTTTCCTTCGAGACGCATTTCACCAGCTTCCTTCGCTCCCTGCTCGCCATGTCGGTTAATGAAGGAGTTAAATGAAATAACTTCTGCCCGTATGAATCCTCGTTGAAAGTCTGTATGGATTTCACCAGCAGCATCATAAGCACTACTGCCTTTTCGGATAGTCCAGGCTCGAGCTTCCTGGGGGCCAGCGGTGTAAAAAGTCTGAAGATCTAGCAAACTATATGTTGCCCTTATCATTCTGTTTAATCCTGGTTCTTCTAGCTCCAGTTCTGCTAGAAACGCGTTTTGCTCATCGCTTGGTAGTTGTGCTAACTCAGCCTCAAAAGCAGCGCTGATTACTACAACAGGCGCATTTTCATTTTTGGCAAAGTTTCTTACTAGATCTAAATTAGAGTTATTTTTTATTGTTGCTTCATCAACATTTGCTACATACATTATTGGTTTGGCTGTAATAAATTGTAGTTCCTTCAGAGCTTTTTTTTCATTAGCTTCTAAGCTAATTTTTCTCACGGGATGGCCTTCCTCTAAAGACTCAACCACTCGTTGGAGTAAATCTCTCCAAGCTAGAGCCTCCTTTTGATTTGTTTTGGCTTGCCGGGTTGCTTTTTCGAAGCTTTTTTGAGCTGTTTCAAGGTCAGCTAAAAGTAGCTCTGTGTTCACAACCTCAATATCGTTAATTGGAGAGAGTTTTCCAGATACATGAGAGATATCGCTGCTACTGAAACAACGAACCAAATGTGCAATAGCGTCGGTTTCTCGGATATGTCCAAGAAACTGATTGCCAAGCCCCTCTCCTTTAGAAGCACCCTGAACAAGACCAGCAATATCTACAAATTCTACAACTGTCTGTATGGTTTTTTTAGGGCATGCAATTTTTGCAATTGCATCAAGTTTTTTGTCAGGGACGGTTACTACACCAACATTTGGATTGATAGTACAGAACGGGTAATTTTCAGCTGGGATATCAGCAGCTGTTAATGCGTTGAAAAGAGTTGACTTACCGACATTTGGAAGCCCAACAATGCCACATTTGATACCCACAGATAGCCTCTAGTCCGACTCAACCTGATTGCTTGGGTGAGTTTTAATTCCCCTGCTATGGAGTTTAGTCTTAGCCCTTTCAGGGTTTTCATTCAGAAAGATAGGTAAAGTTTCAATAGCAGCTAAAGCAGCGTCTAGGATTGCATTTCGATCTTCAGCAGAGGGTTTCTTTAAAACATAGCTAGCTACCTTTTGTTTATGTCCGGGATGGCCAATACCAAGACGAAGGCGCCAAAACTTTTTTCCTATATGCGAAAAAATACTTCGTAGTCCATTGTGTCCACCATGACCACCATCAAACTTTAGTTGAACTCTTCCAGGCACAAGGTCAAGTTCATCATAAACAACAAGTATTTTTTCAGGTGCCATTTTAAAATAGGTGATAATTGCTGCTATTGATCTGCCACTGTCGTTCATATAGGTCATAGGTTTAAGTATGCGGATTCGACGGTTTTCAATGTTGACCTCAGCGATTTCTCCGTGGAACCTGTTTTCCATGCGAAAAGCACTGTTACATTGTTGTACAAGTAAATCTGCAAACCAGAATCCAGCATTGTGACGCGTGATTAAATGTTCAGGACCAGGATTGCCTAGACCTACTATTAACTCTATGGGGGTGACCATAGCACCATCCTAAATCAAAAAGGCCGCCTTCAGGCGGCCTAGAAGCAGGTTTTTAGTCTTATTAGTTAGAATCTTCTGAAGTTCCTTCACTAGGAGGGCTTTCTGGCTCTGCCTTAGTTGAATCAGCTATGGGTTCACCGTCTTCAGTTTCAACTATACCTTCTGCAAGCTCAGGTATCTCATCTTCTTCTTCTTGGCGAGGCGGATTAATCGTCACAATTGAAGGGTTTTGTTCTTGAGTTAGGGCTAAAATATCAACTCCTTCTGGAGGTTTAATATCAGATAAACTCATTCTCTGGTTTAGTTCTAGGCTTGAAATATCTAGTTCAAGGAATTCTGGAAGATCTTTGGGTAAACAGCTTATCTCGACATCAGAGATCAGTATCGCGACTTCACCCCCTTGTTCTTTCACTCCTATAGCGACTTCTTGTCCACTATAGTGGATAGGGACAATGAGTGTGATTTTCTCGTCAGCTAATATTCTCTGGAAATCTAAGTGAAGTACACGGCGTTTAGAAGGGTGACGTTGGATATCTTTAACTACAACTGATTGAGTTTCTGTTCCCATATTTAGGGTAATAATGCTTGTCTGAAAAGCTTCGTTTTCCATCTGTTGTATTAGTTTGTCGTGCTCGAGAAATATAGCTGCTGGACTCTCGCCGCCACCATATAGGACTGCAGGTACCTTGCCCTGCCGACGTAAACGTCGACTATGCCCCTTACCTAAACCTTCTCTACTGTTTACTTCCAGATCAAACGCTGTGCTCATAGCCCATCTCCATTAAGGGCGCGGGATGATAGCAGGGGTTACTAGTCCACGTACAGTGAACTTACAGACTCTGCATCACTAATTCTTCGAACAGTTTCAGCTAAAAGCTCGGCTACACTGAGCTGCCGGATCTTTTTGCATGCCATGGCTTCCTCGTTTAGGGGAATTGTATCTGTTACCACTAGTTCGTCCATTACTGAACCTTGGATTCGTTCAATAGCAGGCCCTGATAGTACTGGGTGAGTGATGTATGCAACAACTCTTTTTGCCCCTCTTTCTTTAAGAGTACTACATGCCTGACAAAGCGTTCCCGCAGTATCCACCATATCGTCAATTAGTATGCAGACTTTTCCTTCAACCTCACCGATAACGTTCATTACCTCAGACATATTTGCCTGAGGACGTCGTTTATCTATTATTGCTAGGTCAGCATCAGCCAGACGCTTTGCTAAGGCTCTTGCGCGAGCAACGCCACCAACATCTGGCGAAACTACAACAATATCTTCATATTTTTGTTTCCATGCATCGCCAAGGAGCACTGGCGACGCGTAGACATTATCTACCGGTATATCGAAAAACCCTTGAATTTGATCAGCATGTAGATCTACCGTTAAGATTCTGTCTATCCCGGCTTTGCCAATCAATTTGGCTACGAGCTTGGAAGTAATGGGGACACGTGCTGCTCTAGGCCTCCGATCTTGGCGAGCATAACCATAATAAGGAATAAGTGCGGTTACTCTCGCAGCAGAAGCACGTTTACATGCATCCGTCATAACCAACAGTTCCATTAGGTTTTCATTGACTGGTGGGCACGTGGATTGCACAAGAAAAACTTCTTTACCGCGAATATTTTCCATGATTTCTATGTTAGCTTCTCCATCGCTGAACTGTCCCACACTAATTTTCCCCAAAGGAATGTGAAGATGGTGAGCTATATTTTGGGCAAGTGCAGGATGTGCGTTGCCTGAGAATATGGTTATGCTTCCAGGGTCCAAAATGATCTCCCAATTTAAGATGTTTTGCTCAAATGGCTGGGGTGGCAGGATTCGAACCTGCGCATCACGGGATCAAAACCCGTTGCCTTACCGCTTGGCTACACCCCAATCCCTATGTGTATTGTGATGCTGTGTTGCAGGGAAGTTCAAGACGAATAACTCCATTGATCCACAATTAACCTCAATTTGAGCTCGTTATGACTGAGATTTATCACTTTTGGGATCATAATTCCATCCATAAGTTGATAGCTATCATAGTTTAGCGTCCATAACCTTTGGTCTAGTGTGCTCAGAGTCGAATCTGACCCAATATTCTCCTTTGATGGAAATGCGGGGTCTGATAGCCCGACTAACCATGTTTTTAAACTATTTACTGGGAGCCACCAACCTAGCAAGTCTGAGAGCTCTTGTTCTGGGTCTAGAAGCTCCTGATTTTTACCTTGTGCATAAACAATTAATTTTTTTGGCGAACCTTCTACACGTAGAACGTTTGCGCCAAAAGGTCCTCTAATGGACAGATCCATTAGGTTTCCTGATTGTTGCCATTGGAATCTGCCTTGAAAGGCTTGTGCGTCTGTCTCTACTACAATTCGACCATTCATTTTCCAATCATTAATTGTTTGAAGTTGAGTTTGACGTTCACCATAAGTTAAGCCATCTTCGTGAACCAGAGTGTGAGAACATCCCCAAAGCAGTTTAAGCATTATTGCCCAGGAGAGTGATTTAGAAGCCCTACGCATTATGGTGAGAGACGATTTTTAAGCTCCTGAAGATGTGTGCTTTCTGGGTGTTCTTTTAAGGCACTTTGGAATATTTGTTTAGCCGTATCTTTATTATCCAGCGCCCAATGAACATCGATTATATGTGCAATCACCTCTGGATCCGGAAACATCTCTAGGGCTTGTTCCAAATAGCTCAAAGCCTCTTCATTCCTACCTAGCTTGAATAAGACCCAGCCCATGCTATCAATAATTGCAGGATTATTAGGCTCAATATTAAGTGCTCTTTCAAGATAACCTTTTGCCTCAATATGCCTGTCCATTTTATCGGTTAGCAAGTACCCTAGTGCGTTCAATAATCCAGCATCACTTGGATAGTCTTTTACAAGCATCTCAAGCACTCTTACCGCCTGTATTAGTCTGTCCTGTTCTTGAAAAAGTAGTGCTTGCGCATACCTTAGGGACATATTTTTCGGGTATAAGTTTAGGCCACGATCAATAATTTGATTTGCTGCTTGATAGTCTTCAGCATCTTTTGCTATTTGAGTTTGTAGGACGTAAAGTTGTACCCTTGCTGAATTCAGAACATCATCGTTTGGTGATTGCTCCAGCCCTTTTGAAAGAAGTTCCATAGCTTCGTCTTGGCGTGTCAGTTGTATAAGAATATCGCTCTGGCCAACTAACATTTCGCTCGAATAGTTTGGATTGGCAATCCCAAATTCCCGAAGATGAAGCAGAGCGCCTTCCTGATCATCAAGATTAATATATAAAATGTGTGCGGCCCTGAGTTGTGCCTCTATCGCATTATTTCCTTCGGTTACACGGGAATAGGATCTTATAGCTTGTAAGTATTGGTTTTCTGCCTCAGCAATGCGACCAAGGTAGAAAAAGGCCTCATTCTTGTACCGTGCATCAGAGCGTAAAGTTTCAAAATATTCGCGCGCATTTTCTAGTTCGTTCTCGGTTAGCATCAAAAAAGCCATCGCTCTGATTGCTTCTGGCAATTGCGGATTTTCAGCAAGCACCAACTCCAGAAGTTTCTTTGCTTTTTCATGGTTTCCTGATGAAAGCAAAAGTTCCGCATATTCGAGGCGAGTTTCTGTGCTGGATTCATCCTCAAAAAGTTTTTCCGATAATGCTAAGGCTTCTTCGGTGCGTCCAGCTATGAGTAATGTGCGCGCATATAGGAGCTGAGCTTCAATCCAATCAGGCCTAAGAATTGTTGCGGTCTCAGAGTTAACTAAGGCCGCTGAAAAATCATTGTCACGCATGTTAAATCGC
Source organism: Rhodospirillaceae bacterium (assembly GCA_002718345.1). Lineage (GTDB taxonomy): Bacteria > Pseudomonadota > Gammaproteobacteria > Steroidobacterales > Rariloculaceae > UBA6522. The sequence goes on along the minus strand of PBDA01000044.1, from coordinate 4,788 downwards.
GCAAGCCCGTAATGACCTTCCGCAATCTCAGGGTACGACGCAACTAATTCGCGTAAGATTATTGTTGCTCCTAATTGGTTGGGCTCACTAGAGAGAATTTCTACGCTCCTCTCAATTGCTGCAGCTGTGTTACTAGCACCCTCAATGAATATTTTAAATTCAGCTAATGCGGGTTCTGTTCCTGAGGATCGCAGCCTAAATACTCCAAGAAATATATGCGGTCGCGTATTGTCAGGTCTTAACTCCTTCCAGCGTTCTGCTGCCTTTATACCAATTTCGGTTAATCCTAACTGGTGAGCGAGTTCTGTCGAGAGCTCAGCTAGTCCTGGGTCATCTGAAAGTAGGGAAGCTTCTAAATAATGCTCTGCTGCTTGATCTAGGTCCTGGCCCTCTCTAGCTATCTCAGCTAACAACAGGTGGGAGTCAAAGTCGACCCTGCGGTCTGACTCAGTCATTGTCACCGAACAGGCACCTAATAGTGCGATGCTGGATATTAGTAGGTGTTTTATGATTTTAGACATATGCTTTTCAGTCGAACTATACCTCAATGTTGTTCCCTAAAGAGCATAGCTTGTCCTAATGGACCGATTCTTCGACAATCAGGCTGAGAATAAGGTTTGAATTGTTTCATTGGCACGAAAATTAAGGAATGCAGTGGAGAATTTTATAGATTTTTTAGGAACTCAGTTGAGCGCTGAAGTCATTGGGCTATATGCGTTGCACTGGGGGGGCAGAATTTTATCGGCTTTGGTAATTTTTCTGCTTGGCCGTTGGGTAGTCAAGATGCTCATGAATTTATTCGCCAGCGCATATACCAAAGCAGAAATGGATAAAACCCTTTCCCGTTTTTTATCTAATATCCTTTTTATAGCTCTAATGTTGTTTGTTGTGTTGGCCTCATTAAATGCATTAGGGGTAAATACGATTAATTTTCTAGCTATCCTTGGCGCTGCTGGGTTGGCTATCGGACTTGCTTTAAAGGATTCACTTTCTAATTTTGCGGCTGGTGTGATGCTTGTGGTCTTCAGGCCATTCAAGATAGGTGATTTTATTGACGCGGCTGGGAATTCTGGCACGGTAGAACGTATTGGAATTTTCAACACTACGCTGAAAACACCAGATAATCGCGTGATAATTGTGCCTAACTCACTTATTAATGAGGATAGCATTGCAAACTATTCTACTGAGGAAACGCGTCGTATAGATTTGGTTATTGGTATTGGATATGAAGATGATGTAGCGAGGGCAAAAGCGTTAATACAAGGCGTATTGAATCAGGAAGACAGCATTCTTGATGAGCCTCCACCCTCAATACTGCTTTTAGACTTGGGTGACAGCAGCGTAGATATCGGTGTGCGCCCTTGGGTGAAAAGCACAGATTATTGGAGTGTTCGAAGTGAACTTTTGGGGCGAATCAAACAAGCTCTTGAACACGCTGGAATGTCATTGCCTTATCCACAACGAAGCTTACATATCATTGAAAAAGAGTCTAAAAACAACTCGTGAAGGACACCATTAAACAAAAACTAAACGCCTTGGTTGAACGGTACGAGGAAGTTGAGCAGTTGTTGAGTGAGGCAACTGTCATTTCAGATCAAGAACAATTTAGGAATCTCTCAAAAGAGCACGCAAGACTTCTCCCGTTGACTAATGATTTCAAGGAGTATTTACAGCTATTAGACGATATCGGTGCCGCAGAGGAATTGCGATCCAGTGATGATCCTGAGGCAAAAACTCTAGGAGAAGAAGAGTCAGGGATTCTGGCTATGAAGATTCAGTCGAAAGAGGAAATCCTTATGACTTATCTGGTTCCTGTAGATCCAGATGATAAAGCAAACCTCTATCTAGAAATTCGCACAGGAACTGGGGGTGACGAGGCTGCACTATTCGCTGGGGATCTTTTTCGAATGTACAAACGCTATGCTGATAATAATAAATGGAAGGTTGAGGTGCTAAGTCTTAGTGAGGGTGATCATGGAGGTTATAAAGAAATAATTAGTCGTGTTGTTGGAAAGGGGGCATTTGCAAAATTAAAGTTTGAGTCGGGAGCACATAGGGTGCAACGTGTTCCGGAAACAGAGTCACAAGGGCGTGTCCATACGTCAGCATGCACAGTTGCGATTTTGCCAGAGTCTGAGAATATAGGAGATATCGAAATAGATCCGAATGACCTTAGAGTAGATACCTATCGCGCATCTGGTGCAGGCGGACAACATGTTAATAAGACTGACTCAGCTGTTAGGCTCACACATATGCCAAGTGGGATCGTGGTTGAGTGCCAAGATGAACGCTCACAACATAAAAACAAAGCTAGGGCAATGTCTTTACTAGCTGCTCGTCTTAAAGATGCTGAGGTTAAGCGTCAAGAAGATGAGACAGCTGAAAGAAGACGAAACTTGGTCGGATCTGGAGATAGATCAGAGCGTATACGGACATACAATTTTTCTGAGCACCGTGTAGCAGATCACCGAATCAATCTCACCCTCTATAAACTTAATGAAATTCTAGAGGGAGATTTGGATCAGCTCGTAGACCCTCTGAGTCGTGAGCATCAAGCAGAACAGCTTTCTGAAATTAGCGTATAAATTTTTCTTATGCTTCCCAAACAGGACCAGAGTAAACAGGTAGAAATTGGTCAGATGATAGATTGGGCCACATCATTATTAGCTGGAAGCACTCAAAGTCCTAGATTAGACGCAGAGATACTTATGGGTGAGCTCATCAGTTGTTCAAGAAGTACTATTATCGCTTTTCCAGAGCGTACCCTGAGCAAATCGTTGAGGAAGAATTATGAGTTGCTAATTCAGCGTCGAGCTAAGGGGATTCCTGTGGCTTATCTTATGGGGCAAAAGGAGTTTTATTCTCTAGTTTTACAAGTATCGCCTGACACATTGGTGCCGAGGCCAGAGACAGAGATGTTAGTTGACGAAGTAATCAGTTGTACTTCTCAACAACAGAAAGCTAGCGTATTAGATTTAGGTACTGGCTGTGGAGCTATTGCATTAGCAATTAAGCAACAAAGGCCCAAATTTCGTGTAGTCGCAGTGGATTCTAGTTTGGATGCATTGCTTGTTGCTATTGAAAACGGAGCACGCTTGGGATTAGAGGTTGAATGGATATGTTCTAGTTGGTTAGATTCTATTAAGCACTGTTGTTTTGATTTTGTAGTCAGTAATCCACCGTATGTTGAAACAAAAAAAATTGGATTAATATCCTCAGAGCTGAGTTATGAGCCTAAGAAAGCGTTGGATGGTGGAGTCGATGGTTTAGATTCAATACGTCAAATTACTGCTAACCTTGGCAGTGTAATAAATCATGGGGGAAAAATCTTTTTTGAACATGGTTATGAACAGGCACCAGTGGTAGCAAAGCTACTTCAGGATTCTGGATTTTTTAATGTCAAGACGAAAAAAGACTTAGCAGGGTTTGCGCGAATGACATCAGGACAGTTGTTATGAGTAATAATCGTTATGCTAGGCACGAAGCTTTATCTGAAATTGGAGAAACTGGGCAGACCATCTTAAAGCAAGCGCAGGTATTGATTGTTGGAATCGGAGGGTTAGGTTGTCCAGCAGCTCAGTATCTCGCTGCAAGTGGCGCAGGGACAATAGTTCTTAACGATTTTGATAGTGTTGATGAGAGTAATCTTGCTCGTCAAATTTTGTTTGAAGCTGATTCAGTGGGGCTTTTGAAAGTAAGTGTAGCGAAAAAACGGCTTGAGCGATTAAATTCTAATGTTCGTATTATTTGCATTGATAAAAGGTTAGATGAGGAGGCTTTGCTTATTGAGGCAAAGAAGGCATCTGTAGTACTTGATGCTACTGATAATTTTTCGACTAGGCTGGCAGTTAATCGTGCAGCGGTGCAGGCTGGAGTACCGTTAGTAACAGGGGCAGCAATTCGTTTTGAAGGCCAGTTATCTGTTTTCCCTAATCAAGGGGCTGGTCCTTGTTACCGGTGTTTATATGATGATGAAGGGGAATGGTTAGGAAACTGTCAAAGTAATGGTGTTGCTGCGCCTGTGCCAGGTGTTGTAGGTACTATGATGGCATTAGAGGCCATGAAATTATTGCTAGGCCTAAAATCTTCACTTACTAATCACTTGCATCTTTGGGATGCAAAAAGGGCTGATTGGAAAGATATAATTGTAAAGGTCAATCCGAATTGTCCTGATTGTCAATCATAGCCTCTTTATTTTGTTAGTCAGTATCCTAAGTTAGGTGATAGCCACTTTTCTGCTTCAGCTACTGTCCAACCTTTGCGAGAGGCGTAATTTTTGACCTGATCTAGGCTTATTTTTCCTAACGAAAAATAGTGGGAGTTAGGGTGTGAAAAATACCAACCGCTCACTGAGGCCGTCGGAAACATTGCATATGATTCGGTCAAATGGATTCCAGTTGTACTTTTAACATCCAGCAACTCCCATAGGGTTTCTTTTTCGGTATGGTCAGGGCAGGCAGGGTACCCTGGAGCTGGACGAATACCTTGATAGTTTTCCTTGATTAGAGATTCATTGTCTAATGTTTCTCGTGGTGCATATCCCCAAACGGATTTGCGTACATGTTCATGTAATTTTTCTGCAAATGCTTCGGCTAAACGATCAGCAATTGCTTTTAAGATAATTGCACTGTAATCATCATGTTGAGATTCAAAGTTTGTGGTTTTTTCATCTAACCCAGAACCTGCTGTTACCGCGAATGCACCAATATAATCTTGAATATTAGAATCTCGTGGTGCTATAAAATCTGATAAGCAATTATTGAACAGATCTTTTCTTTTTTGTTTTTG